>JBJEYG010000260.1:0-5058 GCA_051886555.1 Gemmiger sp. | reverse complement strand
GACCGCATTTCAGACGATCGGTTGATCTGCTTTTTGCGCCGCGCCTTCGACGGCCCCTGCGCCGGTTCGCTGGAACTGCTGGCGGGCAGCGAGCTGCCCCGCCTGGCACGGGAGCTGAATGCGCGTTGCGCCGGGCCGGATTTTGCCTGGGGGAAACCATATGATGACGAAACTTGACGCCGCCCGCTGCATTGACCCGGCTGCGCTGGATGGGAGGCAGTACCTTGCTTCGCTGCTGGCGGAAGGCATGCGCTGCGGGCTCCTTCCTGCACAGGATGCCGAGGACCTTCGCACACAGAGCCTCGCGCTGCTGGCCGCGCAGGCAAATGCGCTTTGTGCGGGGCACAGCTGTTCCATCCGGGTGGAAACCGCGCGCTCGATACTGGAATCGATATGGTACGCCGCCGGGGTGGAACTGAAAACCGCCCCCACGCCGGTCGCGGCGCTGGAGCGTCTGCGCTGCGAAGGTCTGGAACTGGTGTACCGGGCAGGACAAAGGCGTATCACGCGCAAGTGCCGGGCGGTACGGCAGGTCCACCGGCATTTGGCACAAACACTGTTCGTCACACCCAACGTTTATTACCGCGCTACCGCAGTGGAGGGGATCGCCTCATTTCTGCGCCTGTACCGGCCGGGGTTTGCCGCGCAGGAAACACACATCACGCTGGATTATCCACTTTTTTGCCCCTTACCGCCGTTGACCGGCATCGAACAGATTGAAGCTTATCTGCAGCGATTTTCATGGGAGAACCGCTTTTGCTGCTGCTTTTCCGCCCAGCAGGTGCACATGCTGCTGTACGGCGCCGACAAAACCTATGCCCATGTGCCGGAAAACCTGTTCGGCACGGTGCTGGCCACCGCGCTGTGCTGTGGGATGGCCGGGCGCCCGGTGCAGCTGCTGGACGCGGGGCCGGAGATCCCGCAGCTGTTGTTTCAAAACACACCGGGGAATCAGATTTCGTCCGCACTGGCGCAGGAGGCGCTGCGGCTGGCGCAGCAGCTAGGCCTTGACACCGGAACGTCGGGCTATCTGCAAAGCTGTGTTCCGCGTCTGGCCGCGCAGACGGAACTGGCGCTGCGCACCGATACGCTGGGGGTTCTTTATCCCGCTCTTGCAAAAAATACTTGACAAGTGAACGGTCGTTTACTATACTGTGAACACCTGGTAAACGACCGTTTACTATATCGAAAGGGGAAGTGCTATGCCCGACACAAAAGGAAGAATTTTGCTTACCGCGCTGCGTCTGTTTTCGCGGGACGGCTATGAAGCTGTATCTGTCAGCCGCATTGCGGGCGAGCTGGGGATTACAAAGGGCGCCTTGTACCGCCACTACGTCAGCAAGCGGGACATTTTTAACCATATTCTTGAGCAGATGGAACGTATGGACGCCGAACGCGCCGAACTGTATGAACTGCCGGCCGGCACACCGGACGAAATGCCGGATTCCTACTCCCGGGCTACGGCCAAGCAGCTGGTGGATTTCAGCCGCGCGCAGTTCAAATACTGGACGGCGGAAGAATTTCCGGCTTGTTTCCGCCGTATGCTCACGCTGGAACAGTACCGCAGCGCCGAGATGGCTAGACTTTATGGCCAGTATCTTGCCGCCGGGCCGCTGGGCTATGTGCGCGACCTGCTGGCAAGCTGGGGCCTCGCGGATGCGGACGGCCTTGCGGCAGAACTATACGGGCCGATGTTTCTGTTTTATACCTGTTACGACGGCGCCGATGACAAAGCGCCGGTGCAGGCTATGGCAGACGCTCACTTTGACCGCATGGAACAAAAACTCGCGGCGGTCTGCCGCGGAACGACCGGAAAGGAATTGCTATGAAACCAAACAATCTCACGATACGAAATGAGCGCCCGGAAGATTTTCGCACAGTAGAGGAACTGACCCGCGAAGCATTCTGGAACGTATATCGGCCCGGTTGCGTGGAGCATTATGTTTTGCATACGCTGCGCGGTACGGCTGATTTTGTTCCGGGGCTGACCAGCGTGTTGGAAGCAGACGGACGCATCGTTGCACAAATCACCTATGCGCAAGGGCGGCGCAAAACTCCGGTGGGGCAAACGCCGCTTCTGATGTTCGGCCCGCTGTCAGTTTTGCCTGAATGCCAGGGCAGGGGATACGGCTCCCGACTGATCAGGGATACGCTGTCCAGAGCGGCGGAACTGGGGTACCAGGCGGTGGTCATCACTGGGGATCCCGGCTACTACAGCCGGTTCGGATTTGAGAGCGCTTCCCGCTACGGCCTGTATTATGAGGGAATGGAGCAGGCGGGGGAATGCCCCTTTTTCATGGTAAAACTGCTGCAGCCGGAAGCTGCATTGGCGGGCGTATATATCGACCCACCCTGCTTTTTTCCGCAGCAGGCCGATGTGGATGTATTTGACGCGGGCTTTGCGCCGAAGCAAAAGGAAAAACGGCCCGGTCAGCTGGAATAAAGGAGGATATGCCTTTGAAATTGGAAACTGAACGCCTGGAACTGATTCTGCTGGACGCGCGGCAGCTGCGCCTTTGGCTGGATGATCTTCCGGTGCTGGAAAAAGAACTTCAGTGCGTTTACGATGCCGAAACGATGGATGCGGCGTTTGCACGTATTTTACGCGGTCAGGCACGGGCCGCGGAACAGGATCCGTACAACCTTTGCTGGCGCAGTTTTTGGTGGATGGTGGAAAAAAACGGCTACCGCGTGGTCGGCTCCGCAGATTTTAAATCCCCTCCGGATAAAACCGGTCAGCTGGAGATTGGTTACGGACTGGGCGTAAAGCATTGGCATCGCGGCTACATGACCGAAACCGTACAGGCTATGTGCGCGTGGGCGCTGGCACAGGACGGCGTGAGCGCCGTAATTGCCGAGACCGAAAAGGATAATGTGGCCTCCCAACGGGTATTGCAGCGCTGTGGCTTTTCGCTTTACCGCCGTGAAGCAACGCTGTGGTGGCGTTTGAGCAGGCAGATGGAAAACAAATAACAACAAGTGCCCCCGCTGCGGATCCGCAGCGGGGGCACAGTGCTTTTTGTACGAAATGATCCGGGGAGAACTTAGCAGTGGTATTCCATGGGGTAAGTCAGATAGCCGATCTCATCCAGTTGGTCGCAAGTCACATAGCCGGCAGGGGCGTTGATCAATGTCGGGATGCGATTGACAATGGTGGCGCAGGTATGCTCCACCGTGGCGGGTTTGACCACATGGAACTCGGTGTTGGGTTCACCGGTAATCCACCAGTCGCACATATCGCCGTCATCCGGGCCGTAAACCTTGCCGATGGTTTCCTCCTCGATGGTAATGCCCTGCATCGTCTCGATGGTCACAACGGCGGACATACCGATGCAGTTGCCGGCCTTGATGGTTTTACCCAGTGTACTGGAATAAATGTCCTGATCGATCACATAGGGAACATGCTTCTGGGTGATGGATTTGATGGTCAGTCCCAGCTTGCTGCAAATTCCTTCGCTGGCGTTCCAGGCATAGGAAGGCTCAAACGCGGAGGGGTGAGCAATCTGCTGTTCAAACTCTTCCGGCGTCAGGTCACAGCCGTGGGCTTTGGCCAGTGCCAGGCCATACTCATCCACGTTATAGCTGTATGCGCCCTTGATTTTGTCGATGCGGTGGCAGCCTCCGGCAACCATAGCTACCATGTTGATCCAGAAAATGTCCTGCATGCCCGATCCGGTGATGGAGCATCCGGTCTGCTTGGCCAGTGCGTCCAGACGATTGATCTGGGCGGCGGAAGTTGTCCAGGGATAGATGGCTTCTTCGCAGGTGGTAATGACGTTGATGCCGCGGGCAACACACTTCTCAACATGGGGGTAAATGTCGTTGATGAAGCTGAACAGCGTAACCACCGCCACATCGGCGTCACACTCGTCGAGAACTTTGTCGGCGTCGTCCGAGATGAGCACGCCGGTCTTTAACCCAAGTCCGGCAAAGTCACCCACATCCATACCCACAACCTCGGGGTTGACGTCGATGGCGCCAACGATCTGCGCGCCGTTTTCGTACAGATAGCGCAGGATGTATTTGCTCATCTTGCCACAGCCGTACTGAACCACTTTAATTTTGTCCATAAGGGTACCTCCTTGCTGTAATTGTTTTCGTTACTTTTAATATAAACTATGATGCAAGGAGAGAGTCAACCCTTTTCATTGTAAAAACTTACCGGCACCTGCAAACGCAAAAACATACTGCGCTGTTCGCTGTCAAAAATGTTGAATTCGGTCAAAACCTCGCACAGATAATCGCCGCAGGGGGTGTAGTGCTGCTCCGCGCAGAATTCCATCAAATGCTGGATACCGTCGATCTCATCATCGTAGCTGTCCAGATAGATGCAGGCGTACATGCCGCTGTCCACAATGGCGCTGCCGGGCAGGGTTGCTGCCGCCCGGTGATCTGTAAAGATAAATACCTTGTCAGGCACAAAACAACCGTTTTGGAAATCTTCCAGGGCGATGGAGGTGCCCGTGTTATAGGAATGTACATGCGAAAGTCCTTGCGCGGTCAGCGCTTCGCGCAGGGTCAGAAGCGTCTGTTCATAGCTGCGGATGCCCTTTTCATAAAAGTTTTCCACACAGGAAATGGACCAGATATACCTGCGGTCGATAAATTCCAGTGCAACGGTACCGGTATGCGGCGAGCGCCGGTACCGCTCGATGCAGCCAATCGCCCGTTCCACGGCATCGTGCTGAGTTTTCAATTCGCGGATCTGTTGATGGATCTGCTCGTTTTTCCGGATCAGAATTTCTTCAATGCGGGTAATGTCCTCCTGGGCCAGAACCTCTCCGATCTCGCCCAGGCTCATGCCGAGTTCTTTCATGTAAGCAATCATGTCCAGCCGGGCATTTTGCTGGATGTCATAGTAGCGATAACCCGTTTCCTTGTCGGTGTAGCGGGGATGTAGCAGGCCAAGCCGGTCATACAGGCGCAGCGTAGCGACCGTCGTGTGGTTCATCTCGGCCATCTTGCCGATAGACAGCAGATCGTGTTTCATAAAGGCTCTCCTTGGCCAGAAAACTCTTATCATAAATTAGAGTTTATCACGATTCGGTAGCCGCGTCA
>JBJEYG010000259.1:0-20013 GCA_051886555.1 Gemmiger sp. | reverse complement strand
CACTGCACCGCAAATACACCGGCGTTTCCAACGAGCGGATTCTTGCCAACCTGACCCGTCTGGCCGACGCGGGCCGGCCACTGATCCTGCGAATTCCGGTCATCCCCGGCGTCAACGACGATGACGCCAACATCGCCGCCACCGCCGACTTCATCCTGGGGCCGCTGCAAAACCGGGTGCGCACGCTGCAGCTTCTCAGTTTCATGCGTCTCGGCGAAGAAAAATATCGTTCTCTCGACCTTGACTACCCCATGTCCGATCTGCGGTTCAACCGCAGATCCTTCCAGAAACGGGTGGAACAGATCGCCGTCTATTTTAACAGCCGCGGGATCCACTGTCTGGTGGGCACGCGGGAAAAAGAATAAATCAGGAGGTATTTCTATGGCTATCATCCACACACTCGCCAGCGGAACCGAGCCGTTCGACAAAACTTACTGCGTCGGCTACCAGGTCCACCACGAGGACTGGTCCCCCTTTCCCCGTGTCAACCGGCTGCGCCAGACCTTTCTGGACCGGCCTTATGAAATCGACCTGGAACGTCTGCGGCTGGTCACCCAGGCATATCAGGAACATGAGAGGGAACCGCGCAAGCTGCAGTGCGCCTATGCTTTTGAGAAAATTCTTCTGAACTGCAGCCTGTATATTTATGAGGATGACCTGATCGTGGGCGAGATCGCCGCCCCCGCCAAAGCTTCGCCCATCTACCCGGAATTTTCGGTGAACTGGATCATCAACGAGATTCTGCATTCTCCCTTCGAAGAGCGTGAACACGATCAGTTCTATTTCCGTTCTGACGCCGACCGTCAGGAAACGATCGAGCTGTGCAAATGGTGGCAGGGCCACACAGTGGCGGACTACATTGAGGCGCGCCTGGAGCCGGATCAGGTCAAAGGCTCCGAGGACGGCCGCAAAATCTACCAGACCAACCTGTACCATTACGCCGGCACCGGCCACCTGGCGGTGGACTATGCCCGCCTGATGCGCCTGGGTTTTGACGGCATTATCGACGAAGCCGAGAAGAAGTTGGCCGCCCTGTCCAAGCGCGACCCCGAATATTGCGAAAAACGGGATTTCTATCGCGCCATTCTAATTATGTATAAAGCGGTGCGGCAGTATGTGCTGCGCTACGCCGCGCTGGCGGACGAGATGGCCGCCAGGGAAAAGAACGAGACCCGCCGGGCTGAGCTTGTGCAGATCGCCGAAAACTGCCGTCAGATTTCCGGTGGTTCGCCCAAGACCTTCTGGCAGGCAGTCCAGCTGTTCAACATTGCCACCACGCTCATCCAGGTGGAGAGCAACGGTCATTCCATCTCCTACGGCCGCATGGACCAGTGGCTGTTTCCGTACTATGAGGCCGACCGCAAGGCGGGCACGCTGTCCAAGGAGTTCGCGCTGGAACTGCTGGAAGTGGAATACGTCAAAATGAACAACCCCACCAAGCTGAAGGACAAGGGCAGCATGGCGCTGCGCAACGGCCGCGGCTTCGGCGGCGAGAGCCTGACCATCGGCGGTGTCAAGACGGACGGTACCGACGCTACCAACGACCTGACCATGCTGATGCTGGAAGCCTCGGCGCACACCCGCATGATGAATCCCTGGGTCTGCGTTCGCATGCATGAGAACACGCCCTATGAACTGAAGGTAAAAGCGGTGGAATGCATCCGCTGCGGCTATGGCCACCCGAAGCTGTTCAACGACGGCCCCGCTATTAAAGGTATGCTGCGCAAGGGGATGACGCTGGAAGAGGCCCGCGATTACTGCGTTGTCGGCTGTGTGGAAATCAGTCTGCCAGGCAAGGAGTACGGCTGGCACGATGCCGCTTATGTGAACACCCCCAAGATGATGGAAATGGTCATCAATGGCGGCCGCCCGCTGGATGACGACAGCCTGCAGCTTGGTCCCGATACCGGCAGCCTGGAAACTTACCAGAGTTTTGACGAAGTGCTGGCCAGCGTAGACAAGCAGTTTTCCTACTGGACCGACCAGATGTGCAGCAGCTTGAACATTATTGAATACGCGCACCGTGCCTGCAAACCGGTTCCCTATGTGTCCGCTCTGTACGGCGACTGCATGGATTCCGGCTACGATCTGACCGAGGGCGGCGCCAAATACAACGGCATCGGCCCCCAGGCCAGCGGCATGGCCACCTGCGCCGACTCGCTGGCATCCATCAAGCAGCTGGTCTTTGAGGAGCACCGCTGCACCGGCCACGAACTGCTGGAAGCCGTCAAGCACAACTGGAAGGGTTATGAGACGCTGTATGCGCTGGTCAACAGCTCCCATGTGCACCACTACGGCAACGACGACGATTACGCCGACGAGCTGTTCCGCTTTATGTTCGAAACCTACTGCAAAAACATTCAGGGCCGCAAAACGCTGCGCGGCGGTGAGTTCAGCCCCGGCGTCTACTCGGTTAACGCCAACGTCGCAATGGGCCTGAACACCAACGCCACGCCGGACGGCCGCAAAAAAGGCGAGGCGATCTCGGACAACATGGGCCCCGTGCACACCGATTTCGGTTCCCATGACATCTGCGGCCCCACGGCGATCGTCAACTCGCTGGCCAAGGTGGACCACAGCATGGCCACCAACGGTACGTTGATGAACCTGCGCTTCCCCCAGGACGCCGTTCAGGGCATCGAAGGCAGAGACAATCTGCTGAGCTTTATTGACGAGTACATGGCCAAACAGCCGATGCATGTCCAGTTCAATATTATGAGCAGCGCCACCATGCGCGCCGCCCAGAAACACCCTGAGGATTACAAGGACATGCTGGTACGTGTGGCCGGTTACAGCGCTTACTTTGTGGAACTGGGCAAACCGCTGCAAAAGGATCTGATTCAGCGCACTGAGCTGCATTTTTAAAAGAAAGGCGGAAAAGATATGAACTCGTTCAACTTCAAAATTCCCCAGAACATCATCTTCGGCATGGGCAGCCTGGCCCAGCTGCCCGACCTGCTGGCCGAAAGCAAGTCCGGCCACGTGTTCCTGATTTCGGACGGCGGCCTGGCCAAGCTGGGCGTTGTCGAAAAGATCGAGAATATCATCAAGGAAGCAGGCATCACCTGCACCACCTACCTAGGCGTTATTCCCAACCCCACCGTAGCCGTGGTGGACGAAGCCACCGCACTGTATAAGGAATGCGGCGCCACCTCCATTGTGGCTCTGGGCGGCGGCAGCTCCATGGATGTGGCTAAGGCTGTGGGCGTGCTTGTCAACTACGGCGGTTCCATCACCGAGTATGAGGGCAATTTTAAAGTGCCCGGTCCCATTGTTCCGATGATCGCCATTCCCACCACCGCCGGCACCGGCAGCGAAGTCACCGCCTCCGCCGTAATCACCGACGAAAGCCGCAACTACAAGCTGTCGGTATTCAGCTACGAAATTCTGCCCAAGTACGCGCTGCTGGACCCGACGCTCATCATGACCGCGCCCGCATCCATCGCCGCCTCCTGCGGTGTGGACGCGCTGATCCACGCGATGGAAGCGTATGTCTCCACCAAGGCCACTCCCTTCTCCGACGCCATGGCCGAAAAGGCCATGGAGCTGATCGGCGCCAACCTGCGCCGCTTTGTGGCCAACCGCCAGGACGAGGAAGCCGCCTGCGCCATGATGCTGGGCTGCAACTTTGCGGGCATCGCCTTTGCGTGGGCACGCCTGGGTAATGTGCACGCCATGAGCCATCCGGTCAGCGGATACTTCCATGTTGCGCACGGCGTAGCCAACTCCATCCTGCTGCCCACCGTGCTGGAATATAACGCGCTGGCCGATCACGGCCGTTACCGCAGGATGTACAACTACATCCACCGGGGTGAGCCCTGCACCGGCGACTTCCAGCCCTCCATGCTGGTGGATGAGATCCGCAGCCTGAACGCCGAGCTGGGCATTCCGGCGCGCCTGTCCGATGTGGGCGTAACTGCCGACAAGATCCCCGCCATGGCCGCGGACGCCATGAAGAGCGGCAACATTCCCGCCAATCCCCGCCAGTCCACGTTGAAGGACATCATTGCTCTGTACGAGAAGGCACTGTAAAAGTCATCACAATCTCCCAACCGCAGCCGGCGCATGTTCCGGCTGCGGTTATTTTGTAGTCGCGGCCGGCCTGTGGGTTTCCCCCTCGCCGGGCACCACGCAAAAAACGGGCCGGAATTGCAATTCCGGCCCGTTTTGATTGGGTTCAGCGGTGCAGTTGGGTCAGCATTTCCACAGTTGCCGGGTCATAGTGGGAGAAGAACAGGCTCTTCTCCTCATCCAGCGCACGAATGGCATTCATGTCGGCCTCGTCCAAGGCAAAATCAAACACGTTGAAGTTTTCTTCCATGCGCTCCGCATGGGTCGACTTGGGAATGACCACCACACCGCTCTGCAGCAGGAAGCGCAGCGCAGCCTGAGCAGCGGTCTTTCCGTGCCTGGCGCCGATTTCAGTCAGGACCGGGTTGGTGAAGAAGTCCTTGCGGCCCTCCGCAAAGGGGCCCCAGCTTTCGTGCTGTACGCCGTACTTTTCCATATATTTATGGGCGGTTTTCTGCTGCTGGAACACATGGGTCTCCACCTGATTCACCGCAGGAGTCACTTCGGCAAAGCTGCAAAGATCCACAAGCCGGTCAGGGTAGAAGTTGGACACCCCGATGGCACGGACCCAGCCCTCACGATAAGCCTCTTCCATTGCGCGGTAGGTGCCGTAGTAATCGTTGAAGGGCTGGTGAATCAACACCAAATCGATGTAGTCGGTCTGCAGCTTGCGCAGCGATTCTTTCAGCGATGCCCTGGCTTTCTCATAACCTCCGTTGCTGATCCATACCTTGGTGGTGATGAACAGTTCTTCGCGGGGAACGCCGCACCTGGCAATGGCGTTGCCCACGCCCTCCTCATTGCCGTAGGCCTGCGCCGTATCGATGGAGCGGTAGCCCACGCGGATGGCGTCCAGTACGCAGCGTTCACATTCTTCGTTGTGCACCTGGTACACGCCGTAGCCCAGCTGGGGCATCCTGACGCCGTTGTTCAGTGTTACATAATCCATGCTTGTTGTCTCCTGAATCAATATTTTTTTGATTGACCATGCCTGATCTTTCCTCGGAATTCTTTTCCGCATGTCGCCGGTCTCTTTCCAAAAGGGTGCTGCCTATCCTGTCTGACCGTTGGCGTGAACCAGGTCGGTCAGCGAGACATGCGGGTTGCGGTATCGGGCATCCGAGTCTTTGCATTTCATCGGAAGTTCGCCGAACCGGATGGCAAGTTCCGGGCAGACGTGAACGCAGGCAAAGCAGGCCTGACAGTTTTTCCCGGTATTCACCGCCCGCTGCCCTTCCAGGCGGATACACCCCGCCGGGCACACGCGGGTACACAGCCCACAGCCGATGCACCGGTCGGTAATGATGTAGTTGGCCCAAACCGTCTCCGGCCGGTTTTGCACCAGCGCACAGTAGGATGCGTGAGCGTCCCTGTCCGCCATGGTGACTTTTTCGATGTCATGCCGGCGCCGCGCAATGTCGTCCTGAATGCCGGCCAGCTGCCGCCCCACCTGCTTGTCCATCCGCATCTGTTCGTCCATATCGAACGCAGGCAGGAAATTGTCCACCATCCGCACGGTCCGGATATAGTCGGGTTGTTTGCCTGAATCCCGGCAGGCGGCTTGCGCCAGTTCCACCGCGTTGGCGTGACGGTTGCCGTAGGTCAGCAGAAGATAAAAGTATTCCGTCCGGAATGTCGTCTGCCGCAAAAACGTTTTCACCATGGCGGGCATTTCATGGCCATAGACCGGGCACACAATGCCGATGACCGGCGCCGCAAACGTCCGCTCCTCCCCGCGAAGCACCTGGGGGATGCTTCGTGTCTCCGCGTCCATTTGCCGGGCCACATACAGGCTGTTTCCCGTTCCTGTAAAATAGAACACCATTGTTTTTCCGCCTCCCTGCCTGTATTGTACGTCGCAAAGAGAAATTTGTACAATAGCAATTCCGCAATCCGGTTTTCATCTTGTGCATACTGAAATGTTTTGCTATACTTTTCCTCAGGGAGGAACCATCCATGCTGACTTTTGAATACCTGGAGCAGTTTGCGGAATTTGCCAGGCTCGGCACACTTTCCGAAGTATCAGAAAAGCTGCTCATTTCCCAGCCCACGTTGACCCGCAACATGCAGAAACTGGAATCGGAATTCGGCGTACCGTTGTTTACCCGCCGGCGCAACCGCCTGCAGCTGAACGAAACCGGCCGTTTTGCCGCGGCTCAAACCCGGCTTTTGCTGCAGCAGGCAGAGTCCATGGTGCAGCAGGTACGGGCGCTGGACAGGGCGCAGCACACGGTTACCGTGGGTTCCTGCGCCATCCTGCCGCTGCAAACGCTGCTGGCGAGGCTGACTTCCCTGCTGCCGGACAAAATCATTACCAGCGAGATCAAAAACGCCGCCGAAGTCGCACAGGATCTGCAAAGCGGCGCAGCACAGCTGGCGATTCTGCTGGAACCGCCGGTCGGGGATGACTACGTCTGGGAGATGATCGGAGAGGAGCATCTGATGTTCTGTCTGCCGCAAACCCACCCTCTGGCAGGGCGTTCCAGCCTGACATTGGCCGATATGAACGGGGAAAATCTGCTGATGCTGGACGGCATCGGCTTTTGGAGCGACCTGGTGCGCAGCAGAATGCCGGACTCCCGCTTTTTGGTTCAAAGCGAGCGCTATTCGCTGGAGGAGCTGATCCAGAACTCCCTGCTGCCCTGCTTTGCCACCGACCGCTCCGTTCAGGGGCGCACGCTGTCCGGCCGCGTGAACATTCCCATCTCCGACCCTGAGGTGAACGTATGTTACTATCTGGCCGCGCGCCGGCAATTTCGGCAGGCGTTTCCCTTCGTCTGGTCAAATCTTGGGCAGGCTTGCCGTTGATCGCGTCGCCCGCACAAACGCTTCCGATAACAAATTCGCTCTGCCGAAGGGTGCAATGCCCCGGCAGAGCGATTTTTTCGTATGGTTGGTTCAGCGCCTGGCCTAGCTTCGCAGCCGGTATTGGCCGTCGGTCTGCTGTACAACAACCGCGCCTTCTTGCAGCAGCTCGTCCAGACAGCGCTGCGTACGCGAAGGAGACAGGTCCAGCGCGGCGGCCATGGTGTCGGCGGTCGCTGCCACATGGTCGGTCAGATATTCCAGGATTCCCGCTTTGTCCCTTTCGGCCGCATCCCGCCGGCGCTTTTCACCGTCATCCGCTTTGCGGGCAGCGGAAACCGGCAGGATCAGTACCGTCCGGTCCGGGCCGAAACTCTGCCGGATGGTGGGCGGTTCCAGGCCCTGTTCCCTCCACGCGGCGCAAATTCCCGGCAGGCCGCCGTTTTGTGCCCCGATGTGAATCAGGCGGAACATTTCGGAAAGGAATGTGTTGCGCGGATCGGATACACCGCCCTTCATCGCCTGCTGCACGTTCACGCGGAACGTTCCCGGGTTGGCGATCTGAATGGCGGTTGGTGTTTTCTGAACCACCAAACCACGGCGATCATGGTAATCCGCATGAACCAGCGCGTTGGCCAGCGCTTCCCGCAGCGCATCGCGAAGGGATTCACTGTCGGTCTGTGTGCCCTGCGCGATCCGCCGGGAAACGCGGGAAAAGAAGTCATAGAGGTTGCCGCTCCAGTCGCCGGAGCCGGACACCAGCCGGTCGGCGGAGTCGGCTCCCCTCTCCTGATACTCCAAAAAATAGTTCGGGAATTCACGAAGGATGTCCTTCTCGCGGCCAAACATCAAAAGTCCCGCCGCCGTCGGATGCAATGCGCCTTGCTCGTCTCTTGCCGTCGCTCCGATCCGCTGCAAAACCTCCGAATCCTCCAGCTCCGGCCAGGAACGGTCGGGATGCAGTTTGGCCATTCGCTGCCGGTAACGGCGTACGGAATCCCGATCCAGGTTTTCCGGTGTCATGGATTCCAGGATCCGGGCGTCCGCAGACAGATCACTCTGATCCCGCAGCATGGCGCGCACTTCCTCCGTCGTACAGCGGTAGTCTCCCTCTCCATTCCGGCGGTAGGTTCCGCAAAACGGGTCTTTGCCGATGTAGACCGGCTTAACATGGCGGTCGGCGCGCGGCACTTCGATCATAACGATGCGGTTGCCTCCGCTCTCCATGATCTGAACATCGCGGTCGGTAAGGATGTTGACGTTGGTGATGTTCCTGTCATTGACCCCCGCCCAGAGTTCCCGTACCAACTGCTCAGGGTCCGGAAGCGGCACACTGTAAAGGGATTTGTCCTTTGCCTCCGCCACACCGAGAAGAATGATGCCGCCGTAGGTGTTGGCAAAAGCCGAATACGTTTCCCACAGGCTGTGGGGAAAACCGCCCTGCGCGCGCTTTGCCTCCAGACGGTTGTTCTCCCTATATTTGTCCAACGATGCAAAGTCCAGCATACCGTCGCCCCCCTTCGCGGAAGAATTTCCCTTTCATTGTACTATTCCGCGGGAAGCGCGTCAATGCGGCGCGCGTGGCCGCAAAAATGATACAAAAAGGAAACGAAGCCAGCTTTTGCGCGTTCCGGTAAAAGAATGCCAAAAGTTGACCGCGTTTCCTTTGTCAGGTAGAGCTTATACTGCAAGATACGCAGTTGGGAATGGTGATTTTACGGGCGGGCGCTCTCGGGCAGATCATCCACCGTCTGCCATTTTTCCATGGCATCTTCAAGGGCCATGCCCTTCTCAATGGCGTCGCGGCGGCAGGCGTTGATGGCCTGAATCTCCTTCATACGGGCGCCGGTGAGGGTGTAACCCTTCATGGCAATGAGCGTAGCGGCCCACGCCACCATGGGAATAACGCAGAACAGCACGATGACCACCACGTTCATGCCGGGGGTGTAGGGGCTGTACTGGGTGGGCAGGATGTCCAGCCCAATCAGGCCCACGGCCACGCCCACCACCGTGGCGGACAGGCTGGACACCAGCTTATCCACCAGGCTGAACAGCGTGCCCATGATACCGGGGATGTACTTGCCGGAGCGGTAGGTTTCATAGTCCGAACAGTCCGCCACCATGGGGATGGGCATATCGGCAGTAGCGTAGTACGCGCCGTAGCCGATGCCGAAAAATAGGATAAACAGCACGGTGTACAGGTTCAGCGCCAGACCGTTCTCACCCAGAATGGAGAGCGTAAAGGCGTCGCCGTGACCCCAGAGCAGCAGCAGTACCAGCACGCCCACATAGCAGATCAGCGCCACGCTGACATAGCGCATCAGGCTGGCCTTCTGGCCCTGTTTCTGGCTGGTGCGCACCGTCAAGAGGAAGAAGGGTACGCTGCACACATAGCCCAGCACCATCATGGGCAGGTACAGCCCATCGTAGTTGCCCATCATGCAACCATACAGCATGCACAGCACGGTGGTGTTGGTGGCGATGGACAGTGCCAGCTTGCACCCCGCGCCGGCCACCATGAGCCGCTGCATGGGTTTGTTGTGTTTGATGATTTCCAGATATTCGGCGGGCTTGACCTTTTCTGTCTTTGTGCCGCCGATGCCGAAGTATTTGGGCTGATCTTTCTCCCAGATGCCGACGACCGCCAGAATGGTGAGCAGGATGGAAATCACGATGCCCACCGGGGCCAGCGTGCGGAAGAAGGCCGCCGAGGAATAGCCGCCCTCATAGTTTTTGGCGAGGATCGGCGCGAAGAACTGCATGGCGCCCATGCCCAGCAGACTGCCCACCGTGTTGAAAATGGTGAACAGCGGGCGCTGGTTGGGATCGTTGGTGAGCACCGTCTGCCCCGAGCGGGTGCAGGAGGTCTGGAAGGTATAGCCGATGACCCACACGAAGTACAGCGCCACAAAGGCGGCGTACCGTGCCCACATCATGGTGTCGGGGATCAGCGGCGTCAGGCCGTACAGCACCAGAATGCTGATTGCCATAATGCCGTTGCCAATGACCATAAAGGGACGGAATTTGCCGAATTTTCCGTTGGTGCGGTCCATCAGAGCGCCGATGATGGGGTCGGTGATGGCGTCGCACAGACGCATGCCGGTGACCATCACCGAGGCGAACAGAGTGCCCAGCGACAGCACGTTGGCGCCGAAAGTAGCAATATAGGACAGCACCAGCACATAATACACATTGGTGGCACCGTTATTCAGCGGGAACAGAACCAGTTGGTAAAGCTTGGCACGGTTGACCCGGTTTTGATTGATTTCGCTGCTCATAGGCGGAACTCCCTAAGTAAAAGGACTCCCGCCCGTTGTGAGCGGGAGTCAAAAACAGATCGGTTATGATTGTTTCTGCGTGTTGGCTTTCGCTGCCTTGCGGGCCAGAATCTTTCTCACCAGCATGACGATGGAGCCAATGCACAGCACAGCCAGCACTACATCCAGTACGATGAGCGCGGTCTGCCACCACGGAGTGACCTTGACGATCTCCGTCTCGGCACTGAAACCGTTCATGGCGTTGGAGTTTGCCACCGTGTACAGAATGCGGTGGGTTGCCTGACGCATAGCCTGCACAATGTGCGGATCATTCTTGTAAAGGTTCATCAGGTCGGCAGTCCACTGTTCCGCAGAGGAGTCCCAGCTGTCGGTACCCGCCAGCAGACCCCAGGCCACGTCGAAGCTCTTCATCATGATGCCGTAGGCGGCGAAAGCGGAGTTGCCGGAGAAGTCGGTCAGGTCAAAGCCTCTCATGCCCCACTCGTTGCGCAGCACTTCGGTCTGCATGCCGTAGTGCGCGCCGGACCAGATGGTGCCCACACGGGCGAAGGAATTCATCACGCACATGGCGTCGCCCTCGGTAACGGCGATCTCAAAAGGCTTGAGGTAGATTTCGCGGATGGACTGCTCGTTGGCCCAGGTGGAAATGCAGCGGCAACCGGTTTCGGTGTCGTTCAATGCGAAGTGCTTGACGTAGACATACACGCCCTTGGACTGGATGCCCTGCACCTCGGCAGCGGCAATTTTGCCGGAGAGGAAACCGTCCTCGGAATAGTACTCAAAGTTACGGCCGCAGTAGGCGTTGCGGTGGGTGTTCATGGCGGGTCCGTACAGGCCGTTGGCACCCAGATCCAGCATATCATTGCCGATGCAGCGGCCCACTTCCTCCATCAGCTCCACGTTCCAGGTGGCGGCCATGATGTTTTCATCGGTGTACGCACAGTGGCAGCTGGAAACGCCGGTCAGCGTCTGGGTGAAGCCCTGCGGGCCATTATCGTCGGTGGTGGCCGGCTTGCCGGTGGACAGCATCATGGCGGTGTTGTGGTAGCCCTTGCCAATCAGCTCGGCCATCTCCTCGAAGGTGGCCTGGTCCAGCAGCTTGTCCCAGTCGGGGTCGTCATACTCCTTGCCGATCATCATGCCCAGCGTCATGCCGTTGTCGGCGCCCATGGTGGGCATCGCAACTGCATCCGTGCCTTCATCGTAACCGCCATACTGTTTGAAGATCTCCAGATCATTCAGCAGTTCTGCCGCGTTCACGTTGGCCATGCCGTCGTAGGTCTGGTAGCTGTTCAGTTCACGCAGCATCCGATCGTTGGCTTCCAGCTCCATCGCGACAGGCCAGCTGCCCTGCCAGTCGGAGCGGGACAGATAGTTCATCTCCACCCCGTAGTTGCTCAGCTCCGCACTCTCAAACTGGTTGGTGATGGGATAGCCGGTGGCGGAGGATACCGAGTAGGTGGTAGTGTCCAGTTTCTCGTTCCGGTACTGCCATGCGAACTCCACATTTCCGGGGGCGGTCATGCCGTTATCGGTGGTGTAACCTTTGGCTGCCAGAATGTTGTTCAGCGCGTCATGGGCGTCGTGGCCGGCCGTCAGGTAGTAATCGCCCGCATCCAGAATGTAGGTGCCTGCACCGTTGGTATCGTAGCAGGCCAGCTCCTCACGGGGAACGGTAATGGTGACGGTCTCGCTCTGGCCCGGCTCCAGCAGTTCGGTCTTGTCAAAACCGCACAGCTCCACGGAAGCCTTCTCGATGCCGTTTTTCTTGTCGTAATCGGTGTAAGGGCTCTGGAAGTAAACTTCCACCACTTCCTTGCCGGCAACCTTGCCGGTGTTCTCCACCTTGACGCTGACGGTGAAGCTGTCGGAAACGGCATCGTAGTCCGCCTGGAAGTCCGACCAGTCAAAGGTGGTGTAGGACAGGCCGTAGCCGAAGGGGTACGCCACGGTGGAGGCATAGTCGTAATCGCCCGCGTTGCCGGTGCCCATGACTACATCTTCATACCGGGTCTCATAATAGCGGTAGCCGATGTAGATGCCTTCCTGATAGGTGATATACTGGGTGTTGCTGTCCAGGCCGCCGCCCGCTACCTGATACCAGTTGGGGTCGCCCTCCACAAAGTTGCTGTAGGATGCGCCGTACAGGCTGACCATGGAAGGGTTGGTGGTATTGTCATAGCAGTAGGTATCCACCAGCTTGCCGCTGGGGTTCACGTTGCCAGCCAGAATATCAGCTACCGCGTTGAGGCCCCAGGTGCCGGTATAGCCGATCCACAGGCAGGCGTCCACACCGTAGGCAGGGTCATTGATGAAATCGCACTCCAGCGCGTTGGTGGAATTGATGAGAACGATAACGGTGTCAAAATTCTCGTTCGCCATTTTGAGCATATCCTGCTCTTCAGGGCTGAGGTCCAGAACGTTGGTACCGTCGGTGTACTCCTGGTATTCCAGGTCGGAGCCCTCGCCCGCCACGCGGGAAATCATCACGATGGCGGCGTCATTGTAGGAAGCAAAGCTGGATTTTACATCGTCGGTGTAAACGCTGACCGGCACCTCGTTGATGTGCCATGCGGCCCGGTCGCCCAGCGAGGTTCCCTTGCCGGGGGTGCGCACATAGTCCTTGCCTGCGCCGGTGGCGTAGAAGTCCCACAGGGTGGGGTTAACGGTAAAGCCCACATCCTCCAGCGCCTCTTTGACCGTAGGCGCATTGGAGGTGTCGATATCAGCGGAACCGGTACCACAGGTGACCACGTCCACCACCGAATGGCTAAAGGTGCTGACTGCGGATCCCGCCGCCAAGGGCAGCGCGCCGTCATTCTTCAGCAACACGGCGCCTTCGCCGGTGAGCTGCTCGGCAATCTCCTTGTCGTGGGCTTCCAGCGCTTCCACGGAATCGAAATCGCTCTCAAAATAAATCGCCGAGTCGTCCGCGTTCTTGACCTTGTGGGTAGAGGTCTTCAGCGCAATGTTGACGGCCTGTGAGCTGGCGAACGCCAAATTGGTGCCGATGCATCCGGCGGCAAACAGACCTGCCGAGGCAACGCTCAGCACGCTCCATAACACCACACCGGTGCCCTTCTTCTTTTCTTTTGCCATGGTTGTTCTCCTTCGTACAGTGTATCAGGTTGTATCAATTTCCGGCTCCCTGCCGGTAGGGTACAAATGTTCACACCCAGTTCGCGCTGGTGGATTTTCCTTTTTGCAGCTTGTAGTTCGGGTCGGGGGCGTCCACCTTGGTAAAAGCGGCCGTGTCCGTGCATTCCCCTGCTCTGACCTCCACGGTGACGGTGCCGGCCAGCGGGATTTTGAAGGCGAATACCTTTTCGCCGGTCTTTTCCTCCACCCTTTGGCCGTTGACGTACAGCGCCACAGCGGGCTGATTGGTATAGACCCTGACGGTGGTGGTGCTTTCCTCCCGGTTGGCACGGCGCTTGCCGCAGATGTGCACAAAGGGTTCGTCGCTCCACCATGCCTTGTAGAGGTAGAACGCATCCTTTTTGGTCTTGCGGTCAAAGGTCACAAGACCCTTGTGGTTCATGCCCGGCTCGCCGCCCTGGTCACGGGCATCCGCAGCAAAATCGAACATGTTCCAGACGTGTGTGGCCCACATACGGCCGTCCCTCTGGAAGAATTTCAGCATGTACTCATGGTAAACGCACTGGTATTCCTCGGTATGGTCGCCCCGGCGGGGGTGGGCACTGTGCAGGTTGGGCATGGCTTCAGCGCCGTACTCACTGTAACCCAGCGCCCGGTTGGGATAGAACAGGTGGAAGATTTTGCACCAAAGGTCGTTGAGGAACAGCCCCGGCACATACCATCCCAAGTAGAGATTCCACGATACCACATCGGTGATGTGCGCCACCCTATTGAACGGACCGCACATGGCGTAGCAGGCCAGGGTGGTCAGACGGGTGGGGTCCATCTGGTGGCATAAATCGTTGAGTACATGATGGTTGTCCAGCATGTCCCTCTTATCCTTTGTGGAGATGGTGATTTCGTTGGACACGCCCCACACGCAGATGCAGGGATGATTGTAGTTCTGAACGATCAGCTCTTTCATCTGGTCGATGGTGTTCTGACGTCCGCCCGGCATATGTTCCGAAATGTAAGGGATTTCCGCCCACACCACCATGCCGTTCTCATCACACAGGTCATAGAAATACTGGTCGTGCTGGTAGTGGGCCAGCCGCACCGTGTTGCAGCCCATCTCTTTGATGAGGGCCATGTCCTCGTCGTGCATTTCCCGTGTGATGGCATTGCCCACCCCCTTGCGGTCCTGATGGCGGGACACACCATGCAGCGGGTACGGCCGCCCGTTGAGGAAAAAGCCCTTCTTGGGGTCGATGGCAAAATCCCGCACTCCGAACCGGGTGCGCACCTCGTCCACCACCGCACCGTCCACCGTCAGGGTGGCTGCTGCGGTATACAGATAAGGATCTTTCACACCGTTCCACAGATGGGGCTGATCCAGTGTCAGCGTCGCATCGGCGCCGTCGGCAGCGGCAAGGGTCTGCCCGTCCGCGTCCAGAAAGGTGATGGATACGTCGCCCTCGCCCTCCACCCAGGTTTCCACGCGGACGGTGGCTTTCCGGTAACTGTCGGTGGGGGTGGCCGTTACCTTGATGCCGGGGCCGCCCAGATGGCCCAGCGCAAAATGGTTTTTGTTCACCACCAGCAGCGAAACATCCCGGTAAATGCCGCCGTAGAAGGTGAAATCCGCTTTCTGGGGATAAACACGGTCATTTCTGCTGTTGTCCACCTTTACGGTCAGTCGGTTGGTGTCCTGCAGCAGCGCCGTCACCTCCGCCCGGAAGGTGGAGTACCCGCCGTCGTGAGTCGCCGCCGTTTTGCCGTTCAGCACCACCTCGGCGCTGGCGTTGACTCCCTCGAATTGCAGCCAGACCTGCTGGGTATCCGGGTCGAATACCGGTTTCGCAAAGGTGGTGCCGTAGGTGCAGGTCCCCCGCCAGTAGTCGTTGCCGCCGTCCTGTCCGTCTTTCGCGTTCCAGGTGTGGGGCAGCGTTACGGGTACCGTCTTCCCATCAGGGCCGGTGAACTGCCATTGGGGCGGCAGTTTGGTCCGCTCGCGCATGAATGAGCCTCCTTTTCTGTTGTAATGAAACGCCGTATACCGACGTTCCGCCGTTCGCTTTCCTGATGTTTTTTTCAGTTTAATAAATCCGAAACACTTCCGCAAGGAGGGTGCGATATTCGGCATGTTTCCGTGCGGATTCGGTTTTTTCCTGTCAAAAAAGCAGCCGCAGCTTTGTACACATTGCACAAAGCTGCGGCTGCTTTTTTTCACTTGTCACCCTGGGAAGATCGCCTTCCACACAACGAATTCACCCTGCTGCTGTTCCTGATGGATCCCCCCGTAGCGGGTCACCAGGCTGCACGCCACCTTGTTGCGCTGCCCCTGGGATGCGGTCGGCTGCGTCAGCCGGATCACAACGACGCCCTGCGTCCGGCAGACCAGCAGGTCGAGCAGGCGCCGGGCGGGAGATTCCCGCTCCGCCGCCTCCATAGCTTCATCCAGCAGATTGGAAAACAGCACATACAGATCCGCCGGCGCGATAAACCCGATGCAGGCTCCGTCCGCAATACAGTTCAGCTGGATCCCCCGGCACTCGCAGTCCATTTTCTTCTCCGACAGCACAACGTCCAGCGACTCATTGCCGGTCGAGTAATAGGCGTCATACTTCGCGATGACTTCCCGGGCCTCGTTGAGTGTCTGCCGTGCCTCTCCCTCCGGCAGCAGCTTTTCCAGCGCGGCGATCTGCACCTTTAATTCGTGGCATTTTTTGTTGATCAGCGCCACGCTGCGCCGTGCTGCGGCATACTGCTCCCGCTGACGGTCACTGAGCGCGTTCAGAACGCTGAGTTCCTTTTCCATCGCGCTTTTTTTGAACAGTTCGGTCTGCAAATACAGCAGCGTGAGGCAATACAACTGCAGCAGCATATTGGATACCGCCGTATACCCGACCATCTGCCCATTGAGCAGCATCCGGACTATCATTTCAAATTGAATACAGTATATTCCGCCCAAGGCCACCGCACTGCCGTATTGCCGCGGGCCGGGTTTGTACGCCCCGTCGGTAGGCATGCTGCGCGCCACCGTAAGGCTGATCACCGCTTGCAGCAGTCCGGTTTCCAAAAAGATCAGCGCGATCATTTGTACGTTTGTCCATCCCTGCGGCTGCAGGAAGTACCAGAGCAGAATGCCCAATTCCGCCGCCAGCTGGGTCAGCATCGTGCTCCACACCGCGCAGTAGGCAGAGCCGACCATTCCCATGGGAGTCAGTACCCGGATGGCGATGACCTGGCACGCATAGATCAGAAACCACAGCATCCACAGGAAATTCGGATGCAGGCGCACTGTGGGAATCATAGTCAGCCACAAAAAAATCCCTGCCGCCAGCGCCCGGAGCAGATAATGCGGGCGACGGCGCAGCGGTGCGGTAAACGCCAGAATACTGCCCCATTCCATCAGCGCAGAGATCCCCTGGACGATCCACGGATAAACGACGCCATCAATCCCCCACATAATCCATCATGGCCTCCAGGAACGCCGCATGCTGCCGGCGGCTGATCTCAAGCCGGTCATTCCCCACCGTAACAAAATCCCCCTGCACGCTCTGCACATGCCGCAGGTTTACCAAGTAACACTGATTGCACCGCGCAAAATGCAGCGGCGCAAGCATCGCTTCGGCGTTCTGCATGGAACCCCGGACGGCAAAACAGCCCCGCGCCGTGTGGTAGAACAGCTTTCTGTCACGGGTCTCCACATAGAAAATATCCCCGCTGGAGAGGATCTGTACACCGTCCGCCGTCTGCAGCGTAATGGAACGTTTTTTCCGCTGCGCAGCCCGGTCTATTGCCCGTTCCAGCTTGACGGAAAATTCATAGGGGTTGATGGGTTTCAGAACAAAGTCCAGCGCGCCGACCGAGTACCCTTTGATGGCATACTGTGCCATATTGGTAATGAAAACAATGACCACATCCGCATCTGCAGTGCGAATACACTCCGCCACCTCCATACCGTTGGCGCCGGGCAGCATGATGTCCAGAAACACAATGTCAAACCCGGTAAGCCGGCCGGCCGCAAAGGCGGAGCCGTCGGCCATCGGCGTCACTTCCAGTTCTTTGGATTTGGCTTTGGCGTAATTCCGGATCAGGGCACACAACTTCTCCCTTGTGGGCGCATCATCTTCCACGACCGCAATTTGAAGCATTGCGAACACCCCTTTCTGTTGACATCTTAGCATCTTTGTTGATTTTTTTCAACGCGCGCCAAAATACGCGGCAAATGAAAACCAGACAAACGGATTTGCCACCCCACGCATCCTCACAGCAATCCGGACAGCAGCGGGCAAAGTATCGCCGTCAGGATACCGGCTACCGCAATGGACAAACCGCTCATGGCTCCCTCGGTCTCCCCCATTTCCAGCGCCTTGCCGGTACCGATGGCGTGGGCGGCGGTTCCGATCGCCACCCCTTTGGCCATGGGATCGGTGATGCCGCACACCTTGCACACTGCCTCGGCGCACAGATTGCCCACAATGCCGGTGAGGATAACCACCGCGCCGGTGAGCGATGCAATGCCGCCCAGCTCCGCCGAAACATCCATGCTGATGGCAGTCGTTACCGACTTGGGCAGCAACGTAATGTATTGGGCATGGTCCAGCCCCAGCACCAGCGCCATGGCCAGTATCACACCCAGGCTGACCGCCGTGCCCGCCGCGATGCCCGCCAGGATGGCTTTGGCGTTTTTGCGCAGCAGCTCCCATTTTTCGTACAGCGGCACCGCCAGCGACACCGTGGCCGGCAGCAGCAGCCAACTGATGGGCACCGCGCTGGCTTTGTAGTCGGCATACGGAATACGCAGCAGCGTCAGCACCGCAATGACCACTAAACTGCCCAGCAGCAGCGGGTTCAGGATCGCCTTCTTGGTTGCCTTATTGATGGCCGTTCCCAGTGCGAAAGCCGCCAGCGTCAGGCCCACGCCCCACATGGCGGAATTCTGCAGAAATTCATTCAGCATGCCGGTTCCCTCCCTTGCGGGCCAGCCGCTGCGTTACCCGGCCGGCTACCGCCATCACCAGCAGCGTCACCGGGAACACCGCCAGCACAATGGGAAGCAGCATGGCGGAAATCTCCGGCAACAGATCCATCACCCCCGCCGCGGCGGGAACAAACAGCACCGGAAAAATACCGGTGAGAAACAGCGCCGTCTCCCGCACCTGCTCCAGTTTTACAAGTCCGGTGACCAACGCCGCCAGCAGCAGCGCCAGCCCGTAAATGCTGGCCGGAACCGGCAGCGGCAGCAGCGTGTGGAGCAGTTCGCCGGCCAGGCAGAATGCCGCCAGCCGCGCGAACTGAAAAAGATATTTCATATGGCTTCCTCCGATCCGTCCTGTGATACTATCCCAACCCCCTGACCTGCCGCAAAGATCACGGCTTGGTCTGCAGCGAAAGTCTGTGCCCTGCCGGGCGTGGGGACCGTGCGTACGCCGCGGTCACTGCCAAAACCAACCGCGGCGGCCCGCACTGCGCTACCCGGCACACGGGAGAGCGCCAACGGGAGAGCGCCCCTGCCCCGCTGTGGTGTATCAGTATAATTTTATCAGATTTTGCCGCAAACGTGTAGAGGGATTTCTTACGGAACGGGTCCCTTTTATGCGGCCGGCTTCTGACAGACACGGCGGATAGCAAGTACACCGGAGGCTCTGATCGCCTCCGGTGTTTTTCAGGAATGCAGTTTTTTCTCATACTGCCGTAAAACCGCCAACAGCGTCTCCGGCAGTCTCCTGCGGCACTGCTGCTTGAATTCCTCCGGCACGCCGTAGAATCCCTCCGCTATGGAACCGGCGATCGCTGTCAGTGTATCGCAGTCACCGCCGAGGGAAACGGCAGTGCGGACCACATCCTCAAAGCTTTCCCCCTCCAGAAACGCGGTGACCGCTTCCGGCACGGTTTCCTGGCAGCTCTCCACATGGCGGTAGGTGGGACGGATCTCGTCACAGGTACGACTCAGATCATAATGGAAATTCTTTTCGATATAAGCCCTGATCTCCGCCTTGGTTGCGCCGGTACGGGCAAGATAAATGGCGCCGGCTGTGGCCTCCGCCCCTTTGATTCCTTCCGGATGGTTGTGCGTAACATCCGCGGACAGCCGGGCCATTCGGCGGACGGTTTGAAGATCATCAAACAGCCATGCTGCGGAAGAAACCCGCATGGCAGAGCCGTTTCCGTAGCTGCCGTAAGGCTCCGGCTCGTTACTTCTCAGCCAATGGCTGAACCTGCTGCCATATCCTGCGTCAGGAAACGCCCGCCCGTAGCGCTGCATGGATCGGATCACTTCCCGGCGCATTCCCCCGTCCTGCGCATCCGGCGCAATCGCCATGAAAGCGGCCGCAACCGCAAGGCTCATCACCGTATCGTCGGTAAATGTGGAATCCGGGGAAAACAGCGGAAATTCTTTCGTCTTATTTCCCCTGTCAAACTCGTAGGGGCTGCCGATGATATCGCCCAGAATTGCTCCGTACATTTCAGTTTCTCCTCTGCCTGTAGTCCGCATCGATCTTCCGCTTCCAGTTTTCCGGCAAAGGCGCGGCGCTGCTGCGCACCTGACAGACCGCCTCGCTGACCGCTTCGTAAACCACTTGCGTACCCGTGCTGTCGGCGTGATAGTCGGCGGCACGGTCGGCGCGGATGCCAAACCGGGCGGCTTCCCGGGCGGCGTCGATGTTGGCGCCCAAAAACAGGAACTCCCAGTTGTATTTTTTCTGCTGCCGCTCAATCATGGCTTTGACTTCGTCATAGGTATAGCGGCTGCTGGCATTTTCCATGCCGTCTG
>JBJEYG010000258.1:0-5264 GCA_051886555.1 Gemmiger sp. | reverse complement strand
GGAAATGCGCCGCGCTTTTTACTATAATAAGGGGGAACAAGCGTTTTCACAGGAAGGATGGTCCCAATGCCCGTTGCCACCGTGCCGGAACAAGAACGCCCCATCGTCTGCGCCGCATCACTCACCGATCGCCAGAAACTGCTGTGCCTGGCCACACCGCTCATCGCTTTTGCGGGTGTCCTGCTTCTGTTCGGCGTGCGGTATGAGGTCAACGACGACGCCCTGATTTCCTGCATTGCGTCCGGCGCTTACGGCAGCGACACGGTGCACCTGTGCTATGTAAACATCCTTATCGGATATCTGCTCAAACCGTTCTATTTTCTGGTGCAGGGCTTCAACTGGTATGTGGCATTCAGCGTGGCGGGGCTTCTGTGCTGCTTTGTGGTATGGTGCCGTTTTGCCGTGCACCGGCTGGGCACGGTGGGGGGACTCGCCGCCTGGTGGGTGTTTTTCCTGCTGGCGGGCTTCGATGCGCTGCAATCCTTCCAGTACACAAAAAACGCCGCATTGTTCGCCGTGACCGGCGCGCTGCTGCTGGCTGACCATCTGGGTGAGAGCGAGCGCAGTTCCGCCGTGGGCGGAACCATTCTGCTTCTGGCGGGCGCCTGCCTGCGGTGGGAATCCTTTGTGGTGGCGGGGGCGTTGTCCGCGCCGCTGCTGGCGCTCCGGCTGACCGGCCTGGCCCGGACGGAGCGCCGCCGTGCGCTGCTGCGGCTGGCAGCCGCTCTTCTGCTTTGCCTGGCAGCCTGGGCCGTGAACGCGGCGGCCTACCGTTTGGACCCCGCATGGAACGCCTGGCGGGAATACAATGCCGCCCGCACCGAGATCAGCGATCACCGGCTGCAGTACGTCCCGGTGGAATCCGCAGGCGAGTACGGGCTTTCCGCTGCCGATTATTCCATGCTGCAAAGCTGGGATTACGACGACACCGCCCTTTACCCGTTGGAAACGCTGGAGACGCTCGCCCGCTCGCTTCCCCATCGCACCGCCAAAAGCGCGGTGCGCGAAACGCTGTATAACCTGCCCGACTGGCTACTGTGCAGCACACCCGGTTGGCTGCTGTGCGGCGCAGTGCTGATCTGGCTGTTGTTTTCCGAAAAGACCCGCACCAGCGTGCTGGCATTTCTTGCAACGCTGGCAATCTTCGGCGCGGGGGTATGGTGGCTGTTCTACGGCGGGCGCACCCCCTGGCGGGTGGAATATCTGATGCTTTGTCCCTGCGCCCTGGTATTGCTGGCCCAGTGTGCCGCCCCCCGGACCCCGCCGGTGTACCTGTCCGGCCGGTTTTGGACCGCGCTGCTGGCCTGTTGTTTCGTGGCTGTTTTCTCGCAGTACCAGTCGCTTTTTTCACCATGTGCCAGTATCGTACCGACCATGCCGGCGACACCCCCAAGGAGCAGGCTATCCAGGCGCTCCTCAGCGACAAAAGCCGGATTTATGTGATATCCACCGCAATGGAGGATGATTTCGCGGGCAAAAATGTATGGCGTACCCGTCCCGCCGGAGCGTTTGACCGCATCACGTTCCTGGGTGGCTGGGCAGCGCACAGTCCGCTGTACGCCGCGCCTCTGACGGACGCCGGATTGGACGGCGAGCATCCTCTGCTGGAGGCGGTCCGCTCGGAACAGGCGTATCTGGTGGACTTTGCCGGCCTGCAGGACAAGCTGGATGTTCTCAGTGAGCATCTGGGCCTGGAAGTGCAGGCCGAACCGGTGGATTGCTGTCCCTGGTGGACGGTCTATCAGCTTTCCGTCTAAGTAACCGCGCCCGTCGCCGGGCGCGCGGCCGCGTCAGCGCATATAATGCTCCATGGCGCGGTCCATGTCGATCAGCGCCTTTTCCGCTCCACGGCTGATTTTATGCACCGTGCGGCGGATGGTGCGGTGATCCTGGGTAGCTACATACACCGCGGCCGCGCCGATGGCCATTCCAGCCACGGCGGCGGCCATGCTCATCATACCGGAATCTCTCATACCGAAATTCCCTCCTTTCCGGTTTCGGTTTTAGCATTTCCAGACAGATTCGGCTTTATGCGCCTTTTTTTGTGGCACGCGATATGGTAAAATAGCAGCGAATCTGGCAGTTCCTGCAGTTGAAAGGAGGGGCGCGGCATGAATTCTGCCCCCAAAACCGTTCTTTGTATCCACGATCTTTCCGGGTTGGGACGTTCCAGCCTGTCGGTGATATTGCCGGTGCTGGCCGCCATGGGCGTACAGCCGGTAGCCCTGCCCACGGCAGTGCTTTCCAGCCACACCGGCGGCCTGGGCGCGCCTGCCCGTATGGCTGACAGCAGCTACGGCCCCGGCGCATTGCTGCACTACAAGCGTCTGGGCGTTCAGTTTAACTACATCTATTCCGGCTACCTGGCCGGCGTGGACCAGGCGCATCTGGTGGAGGAAGCCATCTCCACCTGGCCGGATGCCATCGCGGTGGTGGACCCGGTCCTGGGCGACCACGGCCGGATCTACAGCGGCGTCAGCCCCGATCTGGTGGGCGCAATGTACAACCTGTGCTGCCGCGCCGACCTGATTCTCCCCAATCTGACCGAGGCAACCCTTCTGCTGGAAGCGGAGCAGCCGGGCGAAGAATTCTCCCCCGCCGAGGCCTGTGCATTGGCACAGCGTCTGACCGAACTTTGCCCCGCCGCCATTCTTACCGGCGCTCCTGCCGGACGGTACATCGGCTGTGCAGGAGCACAGCGCGGGGGGCAGCCGTTTTTTGTCAAAACTCCGCGGTTGCCGCGTTCCTATCCCGGCACGGGGGACATTTTTGCCGCCGTTACGGTGGGCTGCCTGGCCCGGGGGAACGTGCCCGAGGCTGCCGCCGAGGTTGCGGCCGGGTTTGTGGGCAAGTGCATCGCCGCAACGCCGGAGGGCACCGACCCGCGTCTGGGCGTGTGGCTGGAGCAGGCGCTTCCCGCCCTGCTTGCACTGCCCCGGTAACAACCAAAGAAAGAAGTTGAATCATGCCTGTACTGAATATTGTGATGGTGGAACCGCGCATTCCGCAAAATGCCGGCAATGTGGCGCGCACCTGCGCCGTCACCGGAGCGCGGCTTCACCTGGTGGGACCGATGGGCTTTGCCATTGATGACAGAAAATTGAAGCGCGCCGGGCTTGACTATTGGAGCCAGCTTGATATAACATACTATCAGAGCCTTGCGGAGTTTTTCGAGAAGAACGAAGGGCCGTTCTTCTACTTCACCTCCAAAGGACAGCACCGCCATACGGATGTGCGGTACCCTGACGGCGCTTATCTGCTGTTCGGGCGTGAGGATGCCGGTTTGCCGGAAGAACTTCTGGCACGCAACCCCGACACTTGTGTTCGCATTCCCATGCGCAAAGGGGAACGTTGCCTGAATCTTTCCAACTCCATCGCGGTCGGTGTTTATGAAGCGCTGCGGCAATGGGATTTTACGGATTTGGAATCCCGCGGCCAACTTACGAATTATGAATGGAAGTGTAAATCAGATGAATAAAATCGGTTTTTTGACGGATTCCAGCTCGGACATCCCGCAGGAAATGGCAGAACGCTTCGGCATCCAGGTAGTCGGCTTTTTCATCCATCTGGACGACAAGGAATATGTGGAACGCCGCGACGTAACCAACGAGGAGTTCTATGAACTGATGCGCGCCGCGCAGGGCGTACCCACCACCGCAGCCATCACGGCGCTGCAGTGGCTGGAAATCTACGAACGCTATGTGGACGAGGGCTATACCGACCTGGTACATGTGTCCATCAACTCGGGCGGTTCCAGCACCTATAACAATGCCCGGCAGGCAATCCAGATGCTGGCGGAGGAGCGGCCCGGCCACACGCTGAAGATCCGCCTGGTGGACAGTCATACATACTCCATGCCCTTCGGCTGGTATCTGTGCGAGTGCGCCCGCAAGGTGGAAAACGGCGGTGAGCTGGACGCCTGTGTGCGTGAAATGGAGTATAAGCTGGACCAGGTGGAGATCTGCCTGGCCGCATACAGCCTGAAACAAATGAAAAAATCCGGACGCGTCTCGGCAGCAGCCGCCGTCGTGGGCGACCTGATGGGCATTCGCCCCATCATCAGCCTGAACGAGGGCATTTCCAAGGTGGAGGCCAAAGTACGCGGCGACGTTAAAGTTCCGCCCGCCATGGTCAAGTGGGTCGCCTCCCGCGTGAATGATGTGCATGACATGCCTTACATGATCGCCTGGACTTCCAGCGCCGAAAAGCGGGATGAATTGCTCAAGCTCTGCAAAAAGGAGTTTGGTCATGCGCCCCTGTGCGTGTTCCGCCTGGGCGGCGTCGTCAGCGCCAACACAGGCCCGGACGCGGTTGCCATTGTGTATGAGGGCAATCCCCGTCATCTGGCCGCCTACGAACCGGAGCTGCCGTAAAAATGTTTCACTGATTCGGGCTGCGTGTCCCCCGCTTCCGTGGGGATGCGCGGCCTTTTTGTGTCGCCTGGATGAAGTAATATAAATAAACGAGGAATCGAACTATGCAGCAATCATCTCCCCTTACCCTGCGGGAATGCCTGATCGGGGATCGCAATTTTTACCGCCATGTGGGCGTGGTGGTACTTCCTATCATTGTGCAGAATACGTTGTCCAATGTGGTCAGCCTGCTGGACAATGTCATGGTCGGCCAGGTGGGTACGCTGCCCATGAGCGGCGTGGCCATTGTCAACCAGCTTTTGTTCGTCTATTACCTGGCCATCTTCGGCAGCACCGCCGGGGCGGGGATTTTCGGCGCACAGTTTTTCGGCCGGGGCGACACGGAAGGCGTACGGTACACCTTCCGGTTCAAACTGCTGGTGGCGCTTGCGCTGGCCCTCGGCGCCATTGCGCTGTTTCTGGGCGCGGGCGGCAGCCTGATCGGCAGCTATATCGCTGCCGGGACCTCCCCTGCCGATGCCGCCGCCACACTGAACTATGCCGAAAGCTATCTGCGTGTCATGCTGGTGGGCCTGGTGCCTTTTGCCATCACCCAATGCTACGCCGGCACACTGCGCGAAAGCGGCCAGACGGTGCTTCCCATGAAGGCCAGCATGATCGCCATGGCGGTGAATTTTGTGTTCAACGCGCTGCTCATTTTTGGTCTTCTGGGTCTTCCCCGGCTGGGCGTGGTGGGCGCAGCCATCGCCACGGTACTCTCCCGTTTTGTGGAACTGGTCATCGTGGCTGTCAGCGCCCATCGCAGCGTGGAACGTTATCCTTTCTTCCGCGGCGTGTAATCATGAACGATTTCAAGCAGATTCATAGGCAGCCTAACAAGACAGCCGCTGT
>JBJEYG010000257.1:0-5277 GCA_051886555.1 Gemmiger sp. | reverse complement strand
TCTGGCGTTCACCAGCTTTATGCAGGGTGTGAAACTCATCGGGCCGGAAAAGGGCATTCTGTACAGTTTCTCCGAACCGGTAACGGCAGCTGTACTTGCCACCGTGTTGCTGGGCTCGCCGTTCTCCGTATGGGACGCGGTAGGTTTTGCCGCGGTGTTTGCCATGATGATACTGCTTTCGGTCGGCCCTCGCCTGCAGGAAAGGCAGCAGCCCGCTGTTCAAAACCGCAACAACTAAACGCTTCGGCGGGTCCGCTGCAACTTCAACTGCGGCGGGCCCGCATTTTTGTGTCGCAGCGGCGCGGCTGCGTTGACAGAACCGCGTCCGGCGGTGTATTATAGTTAAGTGTGTAATTCTATTTTACCAACTTTTGGATTCGCCGGCCCCGCCCGGCAGAAATGACAGGTGTACGCTTATGTCTTTTATGGAAAAACTGTTTGGTACGTTTTCCGACAAGGAGTTGAAACGGATTCGCCCCCTTGCCGATAAAGTGCTGGCGCTGGAACCTGAAATGCAGAAACTCTCAGACGAGGAACTGCAGGCCAAAACGCCCGCTTTTAAAGAGCGTCTTGCAAAAGGCGAGACGCTGGATGACCTTTTGCCCGAAGCCTTTGCCGTCTGCCGCGAGGCGGACTGGCGTGTACTGGGCCTGAAACCTTACCCGGTTCAGATCATCGGCGGTATCGTACTTCACCGCAGCTGCATTGCCGAGATGCAGACCGGTGAAGGCAAAACGCTGGTTGCCACTATGCCCGTCTATTTGAACGCGCTGACCGGTGAGGGCGTGCATGTGGTCACCGTCAACGACTACCTTGCCAAGCGCGACAGCGAGTGGATGGGCAAGGTATACCGTTTTCTGGGCCTGAAAGTGGGGCTGGTGGTGCACGGTGTGGAGCCTGCCGCCCGCAAGGCCGCTTACCTGGCCGACGTGACTTACGGCACCAACAACGAATTCGGTTTCGATTACCTGCGCGACAACATGGTGGTGTACAAAGCCAACCAGGTACAACGCGGCCACGCCTACGCGATCGTGGACGAGGTGGACTCCATCCTCATTGACGAGGCGCGTACCCCGCTGATCATCTCCGGCAAGGGCGAGGATTCCAGCGACATGTACAAGCGCGCCGACGATTTCGCCAAAAGCCTCAAAAAGAGCATCATTGTGGAAATGGATGACAAGATGCAGGCCGAAGAACAGGTGGACGGCGACTATGTGGTGGACGAAAAGCACAAGAGCTGCACCCTGACGGAGAGCGGCGTGAAAAAGGCCGAAGCCTGGTTCCATGTGGATAACCTGGCGGACGCCGACAACATGTCGCTGCGCCACTACATTGACCAGGCCATCAAGGCGCGCGGCGTCATGCACCGCGACACCGACTACATTGTCAAAGACGGTGAAGTGATTATCGTTGACGAGTTCACCGGCCGCCTGATGTACGGCCGCCGTTACAACGACGGTCTGCACCAGGCCATCGAGGCGAAGGAAGGCGTCAACGTGGCTGCTGAGAGCAAAACACTGGCCACCATCACCTTCCAGAACTACTTCCGCATGTACAAAAAGCTGGCCGGCATGACCGGTACCGCTTCCACCGAGGCGGACGAGTTCAGCGAAATTTACGGTCTGCAGATTGTCAATGTGCCCACCAACAAGCCCCGCGCCCGCAAGGATCTGCCGGACAGCGTCTACAAGACGGTAAACGGCAAGTACCGTGCCGTCATCGCCCAGGTGGAGGAATGCCACGCCAAAGGCCAGCCGGTGCTGGTTGGTACCGTCAGCGTGGAAAAGAGCGAACAGCTGAGCAAAATGCTGAAGGCAAAAGGCATTCCCCACAACGTGCTGAACGCTAAGCAGCATGAGCGCGAGGCGGAGATCGTTGCCCAGGCCGGTAAGAAAGGCGCCGTGACCATCGCCACCAATATGGCAGGCCGCGGTACCGACATTATGCTGGGCGGCAACGTAACGTATATGGCAAAGGCAACGCTGAAAAAGGAACTGACCCATGAACTGACCAAAGATCTGGACCGTCAGAAGGACGAGTATGAGCATGCCAAGGCCCGTGCCAAGGCGGCCGGCACCGAGCTGCCCACTCCGCCGGAGGATACCATTGAGGCACGGCTGGATCTTCTGCTGACCGAATGTGACGGCCACGCCGACACCGGCGACCAGGGCGTATTGGATGCCCGCCGCCGTTTTGACGAACTGTGCGCCGCGTACGATCCGGAGGTCAAACGCGAAGGGGACGAAGTGCGCGAGGCGGGCGGTCTGTTCATCATCGGCACCGAGCGTCATGAGAGCCGCCGCATCGATAACCAGCTGCGCGGCCGTGCCGGCCGCCAGGGCGACCCGGGCAGCAGCCGTTTCTTCCTCAGCCTGGAAGATGACCTGATGCGCATTTTCGGCGGCGAACGGGTGCAGAGCCTGATGGAAAGCCTTGGCCTGGACGAGGATACCCCCATCGAGAACAAGATGATCACCAACACCATCGAGAGTGCCCAGAAGAAGCTGGAAGCCAGCAACTTCGGCGTGCGCAAACAGGTGCTGCAATACGATGACGTGATGAACCAGCAGCGTGAGATCATCTACAAGGAACGCGGCGCCGTGCTGAACGGCGAGGACATCTCCGAAACGATGCACAATATGATGAAAGAGAGCATCGACGAGTCCTGCCAGGCGTATCTGGCCGGTGAAGTGACCGACGAATGGGATTTTGCTGCGCTGCGCCGTCATTATCTTGGCTGGCTGTGCCTGCCCACCGATTTCAATTACACCACCGAACAGCTGAACGACCTCAAGCGCGAGGATGTGGCCAAAATGCTGTACGACCGCGGCATGACGGTGTTGCAGAACAAGGAAAAGAAATACGGCAGCCCCATGATGCGCGAACTGGAGCGTATCTGCTTGCTGAAAAATGTTGACTCCAAGTGGATGGAACACATCGACAACATGGATCAGCTCAAACAGGGCATGGGTCTGCGCGGATACGGCCAGAAGGACCCGGTGGTGGAATACCGTATTGAAGGTTTCGCCATGTTCGACGAGATGGTTGCTTCCATCCGGGAGGATGCAGTTCACATGCTGCTGACCATTGAAGTTCGTCAGCAGGCGGCTGAACCCAAACGCGAACAGGTCGCCAAACCCACCGGCGAAGGGGCTGTTCCCAAAGCGGGCGACAAGGGCGCTGCCCCGATCCGGGTAAAGAAGATCGGTCGCAACGATCCGTGCCCCTGCGGAAGCGGAAAAAAATGGAAAAAGTGCACCTGCAAGGAATATCATCCTGATCTGTAAATTCAAAACCAATGCCCCTGCCGTTCGGCAGGGGCATTTTCCGAGGAGCAAGAGGAGCCTTATGAGAGAATTCCGGTTTGCCGCCCGCCAGACTGTGCCGGTGCTGTGCGGTTATATGTTTTTGGGCATCGCGTTTGGGCTGGTGCTGCATCAGGCGGGGTACGGCTGGGGCTGGGCCCTTGCCATGAGCCTGTTTGTTTACGCCGGGTCGCTGCAGTTTGTGCTGGCGGGCATGCTGGGCAGCGCCGGGCTGCTTTCCACCGCGCTTACCGCGCTGAGTGTCAACAGCCGCCACCTGTTTTACGGCCTGAGTTTTCTGGAAAAGTTCCGTGCAATGGACCGTGCCCGCCCCTACATGATCTTTTCCCTCACCGACGAAACCTATTCTCTGCTTTGCAGTGTGCAAACGCCGGAAGGAATGGACGAAAACCGTGTGCTGTTTTTCATTTCACTGCTGGATCAGATTTACTGGATGGCCGGCAGCGTTTTGGGCGCGGTGCTGGGCAACGTACTGCCCTTCGACCTGACCGGCATCGACTTTGCCATGACCGCGCTGTTTGTGGTGATCTTTCTGGAACAATGGCTCAACGCATCCTCCCGCCTGCCCGCAGTGATCGGGCTGGCTTTCGGGCTACTTTCGCTGGCATTGTTTGGGCCGCAGCGCTTTTTGCTGCCTGCGCTCATTGCCACCGTGCTGGCACTGTGCGTCTGCCGTCCCGCCGTGGAAACCAAGCAGAAGGAGGTTCAGCCATGACCAACAGTTTCTGGATGCGTGCGGCGGTTCTGGCCGTTGCCGCCGTATGCACCCTCATCACACGGGCGCTTCCCTTTGCGTTGTTCGGACGCGGGCGCCCCAACGCCACCATATTGTACCTTGGCTCCGTTCTGCCTGCGGCAGTCATGGCCATTCTGGTGGTGTACTGTCTGCGCAGCACCGGCTTCTCCGCCGCCGTGGACTTTCTGCCTGAGCTGGCCGGCGTGGCCACAGTAATTGTGCTCCACCTGTGGAAACGAAACAATCTGCTCAGCATCGCGGGCGGCACCGCGGTATATATGGTGCTGCTGCGTCTGCTGTGAGCGCCTGAACCCACAAAAGAACCGGCCCGATGCTCCGGGCCGGTTTTTTATCCTCCGTTGGGGTCAAAGGTCTGTTCGGCAAAGCCGCTTGTCTCGGTGATCGCTCCGTCCGTCCCGAGCCACAGCACCTCCACACCGTCCAGGCGTTCGGCCAGCGTTCTGCCGCTCTCCACGTCGGTACAGAACAGACCGGTGGAAAGGCCGTCGCCCTCCCCGCTGTCGGTGCACAGCACCGTAACGCTGCTTACATAGCGGGCCGGATACAACGTATCCGGATCGATCAGATGGGCGTAATTTACGCCGTCCACCGTAAAATAGCGCTGGTAATCGCCGCTGGTCACCAGGCACTGGCCCGGCCGCATCTCCACCGCAAGCACATAAGCTGCGGTATTGTAATTGCCGTTTTCATCCGGCCAGGGGTCTTCAATGCCTGCCGTCCAGTATTCGCCGCCGGGTTTGGTACCGATGGCGCGCACATTGCCGCCCACATTCAGCAGCATACTTTCCACACCGGACGCTTCGGCGGCACGGGCGGCAGCCTCCACCGCATATCCTTTGCCGATGGCCCCCACATCCAGTTTCAGCTCCGAATCGGCAAATTGTACGGTTCCGGCCGCTTCGTCCAAGATCAGATCCGTCATGTCGCAGTGCGCAGCGGCAGCTTTCAGAGCGCTTTCGTCCGGCAGCGCTGCGTGGTCGGGGTCCTCCCCTGCGGCAGTGCGTGCATCATGCCAGAGCGACAGCACCGCGCCGCCCGCCACATTGCATTTGCCGCCGGTTACCTCATACATTCGTTTGCCCAAGCGCAGTAAATCGAGAATCTCCTCGCTCACCTTTACCGGCCCGGAACCCGCCGCCCCGTTCACATCCGCCAGATTGACCACACCGTCGTAATGGTTATAAATATCGAACA
>JBJEYG010000256.1:0-5351 GCA_051886555.1 Gemmiger sp. | reverse complement strand
CGGGTGGCCAGCAATTCCATCATATCCATTTGAATGCCCCCTTGCGGTTTTCTGCCCTTATTTTAGCGCGCCGCAGGGGGGCAAGTCAACGGGCGATGCGTTACGGGTCGACGACCGTCTTGGTCTTGCCGATGCCCACGCTGGCGGCGGTCAGCTTTTTCCAGCTGTTGCACCCGCAGATGCCGTCCGCCGTCAGGCTGACCGAGCGCTGGAACGCCTTCATTGCGCTCTCGGTCCGGCTGCCGAACACGCCATCCAGGCTGCCGGTGGTGTAGCCCAGTGCATTGAGCGCGTCCTGGCAGATCAGCACATAGGTGTTTTTGCTGCCCAGGCGCACGGTGGGATAGCCGGAGGTGGTGCCGGAACAGGCGGGCGTGCCGTACCGGCGGTCAAAATGCACCCAGGTGGGCGTCATGGACAGCGGCTCCACATAGCCCCAGGCGCCGGTGGCCACCGCTGCGTCGTAAATGCGGCGGCGGATGGCGTTGCTGGTGCCCTGGCCCACGTCAAAGGCCACGCCGGCATAGTGCTGGCTGGCGGTACCGTGGCCGCCCTCCCAGATGCGTTTGAAAGCGTACCCCACCGGGATGCCCGCGCCGTAACTGCGGCGGGTCAGATTCCAGGCTTCCATGGCGCGCACCGTCGTCCACAGCACGCTGCTGCCGGACGAACCGCGGAACTCACGCACAAGCAGCGTTTGATTGTAGCTGTAAGGCATGGGATCGCTCTCGGATAACGTATAGCGCAGGAACCGGTCATTGTAATTGTCGTACACATAAACCTTAGGCATAATGCTTCCTCCTTTACTGCGATTGGCTCCCGGTGTAGGGGGCGGCGGCCTCCTTCAGCGCCTCCCAGGTGGCGTTATCCACCACGCCCAGCGGCTGAAGGTCCCGGCTGATCTGCCAGGCTTCCAGCGCCTGCTGGGTATCACTGCCCAGCAACCCGTCCTCCGGCACAAAGCTGCTCTGGCAGTCCACGCCCGCCAGCGCATTGAGCCACTGCTGCACCTGCAGGACCGCCGGCCCGGCAGAACCCAGCGTCAGTGCGAAGCCCGGCCAAACCCCGTCCGGTTCGGGCGAGGGCGTGCCTGCCGTGGCGCTGTACAGGGCCAGTGCCGCCCGGTTGAACACCGCCCAATCGTTGTCATCCACCACGCCAGTCTCGGTCAGGCCGAAATACCGCTGTGCGCTGAGTACGCTGGCCCGCATGGAATCATCGTAAACAGCCGGATCGTCGGGGGCGGGAATCTCCTCGATCCAGGCGGCCAGGAAGCTGAGCAGATACCCCAACCAGATCACACCGGCGGAGGAATCGGTGGATTCCTCATCCAGATCGGCAGTCAGCGGCGGGGCGCTGCGCACGGTAGCCACCGGCCCGCTGGTGAAAAGCGAGGTGGCGTTGTCATACAAACTTTCCCACGTCAGAGCGCCTACCACACCGTCGGCCGTCAGCCCGGCATGACGCTGCCAGGCCTGCACCGCCGCCTTGGTGGCTGCGCCGTACACGCCGTCCACCGTCACCGAAGGCACGCTGGGGTAGAAGGCCGCCAGCTGGCGCAGATAATACTGCACCGCCCGCACGCCGGTGCCGGAGCTGCCTTCCCGCATGGTGCCGGGGAATACGCCGGGCGCCACGTTGGGCTCCACCAGATTGTTGGTGACAGCCAGCGAAACTTCGTTGAGCTTGTTCCAGGTGGCGCGGCCCACCACACCGTCGGCCGTCAGACCGAACAGCGTCTGGAAAGCCCGCACCGCCGCCGTGGTGGAGGAGCCGAACCGGCCGTCCACCGTTACCGAAGGCAGTGCGGAATAGTTGCCCGACGCCAGCAGCAGCCAGAACTGGATCTGCCGCACGTTGTTTCCGGTGGCCCCGGCGCGCACGGCGGTGCCGGGGTATGCAACCCCGCCCGAATCGCTCATCGCGCTGACCCAGGCGGCATACAGCGCCTCCCAGGTCTGCTGGCCCACCACGCCGTCCACCGTCAGCCCGGCGGTGCGCTGGAAAGCCCGCACCGCATTGGCGGTGGCGGTTCCGTAGTTGCCGTCCACCGTAACGGCGGGAATGGCCGTGTTGGACTGGGACAGCCCCAGCAGCCAGAACTGCACCTGCTCGACGGCAGTGCCGGTGGAACCGGTGCGCAGCACGGTGCCTGGCCAGATGCCTGCCGACACTGCGCCCTCCAGCGTTTCGCCCTCACTGGTCAGTTCGGCCAGATCCTTGACGCTGACATAGATATAACTGATTTTGTACCAGGTGGAACGACCCACCACGCCATCCACCGTCAGCGAAAACTGCTTCTGGAAGGCGCGCACGCTGTTCTCGGTAGCGGCGTCAAAAGTACCGGTCACCTCCGGCTTGCCAAAGGACGGGTAATCCTTGCCGATGCGGGCAAGCTGCTTTTGCAGAATGGATACATAGGTTCCGGTGGAGCCGCGGCGCAGCGGCGTACCGGGATAACTTTCAGGAATGGAAGCAATGTTGTTGGTGGTAACCAGCTGTACACGGTTTCCATAGTAGTACCGAAGAATCTGCAATGCGCTCAGTCCTTCGTTGGCCCGGTCAACGGTGCCCCACTGCTTCATGCCGGGGCAGGTGACCGACTTGCCGTCGCAGTACTCGGTGTAGTAGGGTTCGGTGTCGCCCGAACGCCGCACATAGGTGGAGAACAGTTCGGCGGTCAGACGTTCCATCACGGCAAACACCGTGCGGCCCTGCACATAAGCCTGATCGACGCCGGGGGAGCCGGTGATGTTGAAATTGTACCCGCGGCTGGGGTACCATTCGGTGTACACGCGGTTGAGCGCCAGGCTGATCTGGGCCAGGATGTTGGCGCGCAGCGCCTGTTCCGGCCAGGTGGGATATACCTCGCTGGATGCCACGTTGGCGATATAATTCTGGAAGCTGACCGTCACGTTGCTCACATTGGCGGTGGGGCGCCCCAGGTGTACCGTGATCTTTTTGGGAATTACCACTTCGGTCAGCACCAGGGGCGAAATCTGGCTGGCGCACAGACCGTCCGGCGCGGGGCCGCTGCCGCCGCCTCCTGCAAACAGCGGATGTTCGTGGATCACGATCGGCTCGCTGCTCTGGGGCAGCGCCGGGTCGGCAGGCAGGAATTCCAGCCGCGCTACGGTGGTCTCGCCGTCAAACAGCTGAACGCCCACCAGCTCAACCGGCTGCCAGCCGGGGGCAAAGGCGTTCAGATCGTACACTGCGTAAGGCAGTACGGTGGTGTTGTTCTCGTCCAGGCTGTAGCTTTTGTCGGGCGCGTCCAGCGCCAGCTCGGGCGTCGCGCCCGATTCGTCGGTGATCAGCCGGCCTACCGCCGCGCCCGCCGTATCGAATACCATGATGTCCACACCGGCCAGCGGCGCGGCCTGCCCGCTGATGCTGGCGTACACTTGCAAAATACCATTCGGCATAAAAACACCTCTTTCCTGCCACCAGAGTATGCGGCGGACATGGGGGAGGTGACAAAGCAAAAAGGACGTCCCCGCAGGGGACGTCCTTTTTTGGCAGACGGGGCAAAGATTTAATAGCGCAGTTCGCCGTCGTGCGCCAGCAGTGAAACCGATGTTACCCCGGCAAGCTGCTCACAGGCGGACAGCAGCTGCTGTTCCTGCTTGGTTTGAAGTTCGATTACATAGTTGGATCCGCTCATGGTATGATTTCTGGTGCGGACACGTACGCCTTTGGCATAGGCTTTGACGGCTGCCAGCAAGCCGGACTCCACATCGGAACTGCTGCAATTCACAACCAGGATATAAGGAGCTTTCGGCGCGTCCACAAGATCCAGCAGAAAAATCAGCGCAGTAACCGCAAGACTGGAAAGAATCGCCACAGAATACAACCCTGCACCACAGATAATGCCTACGCTGATTGACCAGAACAGAAACAGCAGGTCCAGCGGATTTTTGACCGCGTTGCGGAAACGGACAATGGACAGCGCACCTACCATACCAAGAGAGATAATAATGTTGGACTGCATGGCCAGCACAATCGCCGCCGTGACCACGGACATGGAGACCATGGTCTTGTTGAAATCTTTGGAATAAAAATTACTGTCGCTGCTGACACGATAAATCAAGAAGATAAACAGGGCCAGAAGAATGGTAAAGCCCAGCGTTACCGCAATTTGAGTCAGCGAAATATCCGTCTGAAAGCCGGACAAAACAGATTTTTTGATTACATCTTTAAAGCTCATGATCGTATCCTTTCAGTATGCCAGGGCCAGCCGGCCAAGATAATATTTGGAAAAAGTGATCTGCTGCAGATTCCCCAGTTCCAGAACCTGTGCAATGTAGTCCGGCAGAAATTCATCATACTTGACTTCCAGCAAATGCTTTCCGCCAGGCTGGACCGGAACCGCAGACAGATTTGGAGAGAAAAAATCATTGAGACAGGCGGAAACAGAAATATTGCGGTCGAAGGTAATGCGGACATTTCCCTGCGGATAAACAAACGCGGATCGTTCGTATTGGATGATCGCAACCGGATGCAGCAGTTGTGTTGCGATGGCCAGATAAAACCGGTTCATGACAGGAGAAAAGTCTTTGCGGAAGGCGGGAAGTTCGCCGTTCATGACCTGGTCGAACAGCTCACGGGAAATCAAACATTGATCTTTGTGGCAGTATCCGTGCAATTTGCTTTTGATTTCCAGGTGCAGCTCATTGCTGCGGTTGTCATAAGTGCGGATCCGGTATTTGTGCCGTGCATCCACGCCGGCTTCATTCTCATAAAAACAGGCGTTGTCAAGCGTATCAAAATACACGCTGCGGATCAGATAGCGATCCCTCGTCTGGTGCGCGTCCGGTTCCATAATCGAAGAGATCCTGCTTTGCAGAATTTGCAGTTGTTGTTCGGTACAGATAAACTTCCTTTCTGCTCGATAGTCCAATTACAGCCCTCCAGTCAGGATCCCAGCTGGGAAAAATAGCGGTTCAATGTTGAAAAACGTGATTGTATCCAAGCTTTCAGCTGCGTAAGGTCGCTGCTGTTCTGACATTCCGGCCAGCGCTCGGAGTCACGCTGAAATGCACCGCTTTTCAGCAGGAATTCCATCTCGGAATCTGCCAGGTTGCATAGATACTCCGCCGTGATGCCGGCGTCGTTCCACGATTTCCATTTCTGTATGCTCAATGCCTGTACGCTTTCCGGGTCATCCTTCAGGCATCGGACATACATGGGAGTGTTCGGCGGCAGCTCGCCGTCCTCCGGCCGAAAATAGGTTCGGGAAAAGGAGTCGGCGGTCCAGGTGTCACCGAAGGTATAATCCAAATCCCAGACGGTATGGTAAAGGCGATACCGGTTGTCAGGCTGACGTTTTATAACGATGACCGTGTTTTTCC
>JBJEYG010000255.1:0-5360 GCA_051886555.1 Gemmiger sp. | reverse complement strand
GAAGTGCTTCAGCCGGACGGCAGCGTCATTACACTGACGCCCGAATGGATCAAAAACGGGGAAGGGGAGCCGGTAGATGCCACGCCTCACCCGATGATGAAATATACCATTCCCTGCGCCGCGCCGCTGATGCCTTACAGCCTGATCCGGATGCGTAAAGTGTAATCACAAAAAAAGCCGGGCCGGCAGTCCCCCAAAAAAGCGGTGGGGCTGCCGGCCCGGCTTACTTTAGGCAATACCGCACAATTCATGGCTGGCGCTTTACGCGCCGCTACGGCGAACGATGCGGTGTTGCCTTAATTGCATTTCCAGAAACTTTCCAGCGCCCGCGCCAGCGCAGCACGGTCGGGAGTCAGCGTCAGATGTTCCCAGTGGGGCGGCATCAGGCGGCGGTAGTCAGGCTGGGCAAACCGTCCGTCAATCAGCAGAACCACGCCTTTGTCCTGCGGGGTACGGATTACCCGTCCTGCGGCCTGCAAGACTTTGTTCATGCCGGGGAACCGGTAGGCATAGTCAAAACCTCTGCCGCGGGTGGTTTCAAAGTAATCCCGCAGCTGTTCCTGCACCGGATTGACCTGCGGCAGGCCGGGCCCGATCACCGCCGCGCCGATCAACCGGTCGCCGGCCAGATCCACGCCCTCACCGAATACGCCTCCCAGCACCCCAAACCCCAGCAGGCTTTGGACAGGGGCGGGGGTAAACGCCCCCAGAAATGCTGCACGCTGCGTCTCGTCCATTGAAGGTTCCTGGCGCAGTACGTCGATCTCCGGCCAACGTGCGCAAAAGTGCTCATAGACGCTTTCCAGGTAGGAATAGCTGGGAAAAAAGGCAAAGTAGTTGCCGGTTTGGGCTTGTACCATCGCGGCCAGTGCGTCCGCCACCATGTCCAGACTGCCGGTGCGGTCTTTGTATCGGGTGCTGACACCGGACAGACAGAACAACCCCAGATTGTGCGGGTCAAAGGGACTGCGCAGCGCTACGGCGCGGGACTGGGGAACGCCGCACAGGTCGCGGTAGTAACCGGCAGGGGAGAGCGTTGCCGAAAACAACACTGCCGCCCGACCTTTTGCGAAATCCTGCGCCAGAAAGGCGCTGGGGTCCAGGCAGAGCTGGGTGGCTTTGACTTCGCTGCCCCAGGCAGAGAGCTGTAGCACAAAGTGATCGTCAAAGGTGTCGGCCACACGCAGCCAGGCGCGCACGTCAAAATAAAGTTGCAGCAGCGTTTCATGGATCTCGTCCGGCTCGCGATGCTCGTCCAGCCAATCCTCCAGCGGTTGGCACAGGCGGGTCAGCAGCTTGTCAAACTCCTCATCCCGCTGCGATAAAAACACCGTCCGGCGGTTGCCCTCGGCCTGCTCACAGACATGCCGCCAGCGCACAAACACTTCGTTTATTTTGCCAAGGGCGGTCTTTAACCGGCTCTTGCCTTTGCCCAGCTTTTTTTTTGCGCCGAATACGGCACTTTTGGTCAGACTGGCCGAGTGCATCTCCCGGGCACGGCCGGGCAGATTGTGAGCTTCGTCGATCAAAAACAGATAATCGCCCTTTGTTTCAAAAAAGCGCCGCAGACAAACCACAGGATCAAACAGGTAATTGTAATCTCCCACAATGACGTCACACCACAAGCTCAGGTCCAATCCCAGCTCAAAGGGACAGACGGTATATTGCCCGGCCAGGTCCTGAAGCGTTTCGGCAGTCAGCGAGGGTTGTTCCAACGCAGCCCAAAGCGCGTCTTTGATCCGGGCATAATAGCCTTTGGCATAGGGGCAGGCGTCCGGTGTGCACTCCCGCCGCTCGCACAGACAGATTTTATCCTTGGCCGTCAGCGTAATACTGCGCAGTTTCAGCCCGGCGTCCGACCGGCGCAAAATATCCAGGGCGTTCTCGGCCGCGGCGCGGGTGGTACCCCGGGCTGTCAGATAAAACACCGGGCCGCAGTCCGTTTCGCCCATCGCTTTCAGTGCCGGGAACAGCACGCTCATCGTTTTGCCGATTCCGGTGGGGGCCTGGCACAGCAGCTGACCACCCTCCCGGCAAGTACGGTACACTTCGCCCGTCAGCGCCCGCTGACCGGGGCGGTATTCCGCAAAGGGAAAACGCAGCGTCCTCAGGTTTGCGCGGCAATCCTGCCGCCATTGTGCCGCACGCCGTGCCCAGGGCGCATATCGTTCCAGCAGGTCCTGCACGATGGCCTGCAATTCCCCGGCGGTGTAGTCACGGGCGAAACGCAGCGTGAGCTCCTCATCCACCTGGTAGTAAGTCAGCTGTACCCGCATGCGGGGCAGATTTTGCTGTAGCGCGTAAATGGCGGCATAGACCTGGCCTTGCGCCCAGTGCTCCGGGGCAAAGTCCTCGGTAATGCTTTCAGCGGGAACGGCAGTTGTTTTGATTTCATCAATCACCGTCACGCCGTCCGGCGCAGGAAAGACACCGTCGGCCCGTCCTTCCACCGTATAGCGGATGCCGGCCACCGTGTATTGCTGCTTCAGCGCGACCTCGGCGGCGTAGCCGGGATGCTCTTTCCCCGCAGACTTTTGCAGGCGCCGGTGAATGCGCGCCCCTTCGTTGGCACGGTCGAAACCGGTAAAGCGACTGTCAATGCTGCCGCTGCGCAGCAGAAATTCCACCAACTGCCGCACAGGCAGCGCCAGCTCCGGCAGGGCGTCGGCCATGATTGTCACCTCCGTTTTTTACGTCGTGTTCAGCAATTTCCGGCAAAGAGTGTTGTAGATCTGATCCACCGCAGCAAAATCCGCTGCGGAGATGTAAAACTGTTCCAGTTGGTCGTGCGCCGATTTTGCTGCACTTTGCGCCTCACAGGCCCGGTCAATCAGCTCGGTCGCGGTCTGCTTTTCGTAGCGCAGAAAGGCCCGCTGCTTTGCCAGTACTGCGCTGTCGTACCAGCGGCTGGCGTGAATATTCTTCTGCCCGGCAAACAGCATGGGATGCCAGGTGCAGGCAGTCACAAAAGCCACACGCCGGGCAGGCAGAAACAGATGGTCGATTTTGCCCGCCTGATCGGTGGGGCAGCGGCATTCGATCACATCGCACCCGCCGGCAACGGCACACCGGCTCAGTGTTTGCAGAATGCAGTTGGATGCCGCGCCGTAAGGATCGTGGATGGCATAAATCGTGTCTGCCAAGGCGGGAATGGTGTCATACCATACCGTTGGCCCGCCTGGTGTGGGAGCACTCAGCAGGCGGATCTGGCGCTTGCCGGGAACCGCGTTCTTGCGCAGCGGCAGCGTGCGCGCGGCCAGCCGGCGGGCAAAGCCTTCCGCTTTGGGGCGGTCCAGCGCCGCATCGGCACAGATGCGGCGGCGCTGCAACAGTCCGCAGGCGAGGGCGAAGTATCCGGCTGCCTGCTGCATCTGTTCGGCATTGTACGCGCCAAGGCGCAGAATTTCCTCCCGCTGTTGCCATAAAGATTCTTCATCCAGTGTGTGGTACAAACTGACCACACATTCTGCGGCGCCGGGAAATTTGCAGTCCAGCGTGTGCGGTGCGGTGGCATCCAGAATCAGTGCACCGGGCAGCAGCACACCGTCCAGGCTCTGCGGATCGCTGGAACAGTGCAGTCTCTGTACTGCAAAGCCCTTCGCCGTACCGGCGTCGGCCAGCCGTTTCATCAGTGTGGATTTGCCGCATCCGGGTCCGCTTTTGATCAGGTACGTCCGCACATCCGGCTCTCCGGTTGCCTCGCGGAACCATCCGGTAAAGCCGCCTGGCGCCAAAGCACCCAAAAAGAAATCGCAAACCGCAGCCTGTTTCATGGCATTGCCCCCTTCAAGTGTTCTGTACCATGCTATGAATCCGCGTCCAAAAACGCTACCCAGCGCGGCAAAAAACGGCCAAACGGCAAAAACAAAGCCCGCCCGGGCAGGGGCGGGGGCACTCAGTAGGTGTGGGTGCAGACCTCGCTGATTTTATCGCGCAGCGCAACAAAATCCCCGAATGCGGTCGGCTTTTGCGCGGGGCTGCGCAGCAGCGCTGCAGGGTGCAGGGTGGCCATAAACAGGGTGCCGCCCTTCTGAACAAAGACGCCGTGATCCTTGGTGACGGAAAATTTAGGGTCAATGAGCTGTTGAGCTGCCACACGGCCCAGGCAAATGACAATTTTCGGTTCCAGCAGCCGAAACTGCTCCCGTAGCCATGGCAGACAGGCTTTGCTTTCCTCCGGCAGCGGGTCGCGATTTTCCGGTGGGCGGCATTTTACAATATTGGCGATAAAAATGTTCTTGTGTCGGTCTAGGTCGATGGCTTCCAGATAGTGATCCAGCAACTGCCCGCTCTTACCCACAAACGGTTCGCCCTGGGCATCCTCGCTGGCGCCGGGGCCTTCGCCCACAAACAGCACTTCGGCATCCGGTACGCCGGTACCAAATACCACGTTGGTGCGTGTCTCGCACAGCGGACAGCGACGACAGGTCAGGCATTCCCGCTTCAATGTTTCAAAATTCATACGCAACCCCCGAGAAGCGATTTTCTATATCATACCACATTTCCCACCGGGATACCATGTGCAAAATGTTTGATGCGGCCCTCAGTGGGCAACACTTGACCAAAAGGAGGAGCTTTTATGGACATCGCATTCCGTCTGCTGTCGCTTGCCATCGGGTATGGTTTCGGCAGTCTGCTCACCGCCGAACTGGTAACTCGTGTCCGAACCGGGCATTCGGCCCGCAGCATTGGTACCGGCAATCCCGGCATGGCCAATATCATGAAACAGCTTGGCAAGCCGGCCGGATTTGCGGTGCTGGCGGGCGATACGCTCAAAACGCTGGCGGCCTGTGGCGTGTGTGGCGCTGTGCTGGGGCCGCATATCGGCCGGGAAGCGGTGCTGTGGGCGGGGTTTGGCGCCGTGCTGGGACATGATTTCCCGGCATGGATGGGTTTTCGCGGCGGAAAGGGTGTGACAGTCACCTGCGTCTGGCTGATGGTGGCGCTGCCCGGCTGGGGCCTGCTCAGTTGCCTGGTAGGTGGTGCCGTCACGCTGATTACCGGGTATCTGCCCTTGGGAGCGGTGGTGATTCCCGCATTGGCAACGCCGTTTGCCTTTGTGTCGCTGGGAACGGAGGGCGGTCTGGTGGTGTTGGCCGGTGCTGTGCTGATGCTGGGGTGCCATCACCGCGGATTGCTGCGTGTTGTGCGCGGGCAGGAGCACCGGGCGTTCCGCAGAAGATAAAGAGGGGCCCTGTATGCTGCAGATCTCGTTTTGACCGGTAGGGGAAAAGCGGGACTGCACGCTGATCGACGGGCACCAGTGACAAATGAAAAAATACTGTCTTTCGACAGAAAAATATGCGGAATACCAATTTTAAAAAAATCTGAATTTTTTTGGGAAAATCCCTTGACAGTTT
>JBJEYG010000254.1:0-5383 GCA_051886555.1 Gemmiger sp. | reverse complement strand
CGCTCAATGGCGATGTTCTCCACCTCATCCACATACATGCAGCCGCCGTAGTAACGGTGGCCGGGGTAGCCCTCGGCGTATTTGTTGGTCAGCACGCTGCCCATTGCCGCCATCACGGCAGGTGAAACGATATTCTCGCTGGCGATCAGTTCGATATTCTGGCGCTGGCGGCCCAGCTCCCGCTCCATCGCCGCGCCCAGTTCAGGGTCTGCGGCGGACACAAAGCCGATGGTATCCATCATGTCCTTGTACATTGTAATTGCTCCTCTCTGTCAAACCTTTCTATACTTTTGCAGGGCCGCGCCCCACGGGGAAACATCAGATGCTGCCCTTGGTGGACAGTACGCCCTCAATGCGTGGGTCGGTGCGGGTGGCGGCGTCCAGCGCTTTGGCGAAAGCCTTGAACATTGCTTCCAGCTTGTGGTGGTCGTTTTCGCCGTACAGCACTTTCAGGTGCAGGTTCATGGCGGCAGCGTAGCTGACGGCGTAGAAAAACTCCCGCGCCATCTGGGTATCCATACCGCCGCAGGCGGGGGCGGAAAACTGCGCGTCGTATACAAAATAAGGCCGGCCGCACAGGTCCACCGCGCACAACGCCAGCGTCTCATCCATGGGCAGCAGGCAGCTGCCGTACCGCACAATGCCGGCCTTGCCGCCCAATGCCTGCCGGATGGCCTCGCCCAGCACGATCCCCACATCCTCGATGGTGTGGTGGCAGTCCACGTCCAAGTCGCCCCGGCAGTCCACGTCCAGGTCAAACAGGCCGTGACGGGCAAAACCGTCCAGCATGTGGTCAAAAAAGCCGATCCCGGTGTTCAGCCGGGTCTTGCCGGTGCCGTCCAGCGACAATGTCAGCGTGATCTGCGTTTCGCGGGTGTTGCGGGTGATGGTGGCGGTGCGGGCCATAAAAATGCCTCCTTCAGCTCAGTTGTGGTCGGGCGTTTGCTCCTGCGGCCAGACGGTGCCCGGCACAAAGTAGTCGGCAAACTTGGTGGGCAGTTCGTTGCCCAGGCGGGAGATGCCGCCGTACAAATGGCGGCGGATGATTTCGCGCGCGCCGTCCGCGTCCCGGCGGTCCAGCGCGTCCAGCAGTACATCGTGCTCGGCGACGATCTGCTCAAAATTCTTTTCCACCAGATCCAGCACGCGGAACCGGGAATAGTGGTTCTGGGAGTTCTGAATGATCTGCCACAGGTGCTCCTTGCGCATGGTGAGAAACCAGCACTCATGCAGGCGGGAATCCATCTGGTAAAACCGTTCGGGCGTCATGCCGCCGGTACGCACGGCCCGGCGCATCGCCTCGTTGCGGGCGCGCAGCGCGGCAAGCTGGTCGGCGGTGCACACGGCGCAGTAGTCGGAAATCACGGCGCTCTCCACCGCCACGCGCAGATAGATCTGCTGGGCGATGGAATCCAGATTGAGCTGGGTCACACGGGTGCTTTTGTAGGGGGTCACTTCCACCAGACCGTTGATGCGCAGCTCCTGCAGGACGCTGCGGATGGGCGTGCGGGACACGCCGAACCGTTCGCACAGCGCGTTTTCGCGCAGTGTGTCGCCCGGTTTGATGTGCAGGTACATGATCTCATCATGAAGGATCTCATAGATTTCGTGGCTGGAATATCCCTGTGCCAACGCCGCCGCCCCCTTCCTGCGTTCGCTTTTTGGGTAGATACCCCAATATTACCATTCGCGGCGCGCGCCGTCAACGGCTTTGCGGCGCCATCTGTGCGCAGAGTTTACGAAAATGCAACACTTTCCCGCCCATATTGCGCTACAATAGGATTGCATCAGGGGCGCAGTGCGCGCTTTCGGTCGGCAAAAAGCCGGCGCTGCGCGGAGCAGCCCTTTTCCTTTTGAAAGGACGAAGCAATATGGGCAAAATCATCGGCATTGATCTGGGCACTACCAACAGCTGTGTGGCTGTCATTGAAGGCGGCCGTCCGGTCGTCATTCCCAACGCGGAGGGCGCGCGCACGACGCCTTCGGTGGTGGCGTTTACCAAAAACGGCGACTGTCTGGTTGGCGAACCCGCCAAGCGGCAGGCTGTCACCAACGCGCAGCGTACCATCTCCAGCGTCAAACGTCTGATGGGCAGCGACGAGCGCATTGCCATCGACGGCAAAAAATGGTCGCCCCAGGAGATCAGTGCGCTGATTCTGCGCAAGCTCAAAACCGACGCGGAAGCCTATCTGGGCGAGACGGTCAGCGAGGCGGTCATCACCGTGCCGGCCTACTTCAACGACGCTCAGCGTCAGGCCACCAAAGATGCCGGGCGCATTGCCGGGCTGGAAGTCCGGCGCATCATCAACGAACCGACCGCCGCCGCACTGGCCTATGGCCTGGACAACGGCCGCGCCCAGAAGGTGATGGTCTACGATTTGGGCGGCGGAACCTTCGACGTTTCGCTGATCCAGATCGGCGATGGCATCGTGCAGGTGCTGGCCACCTGCGGCGACAACCATCTGGGCGGCGATGACTTTGACGCCCGCATTGCCGACTGGCTGGTACGCGACTTCAAGGCGAAGGAACATGTGGATCTGAGCCGCGATCCGGTTGCCATGCAGCGGGTGCGTGAGGAGGCCGAGAAGGCAAAGAAGGAACTTTCCGCCGCGCGTCAGGTGGACATCAACCTGCCGTTCGTTGCGGTCGGCCCCGGCGGGCCGGTGCATCTGCAGGCCACGCTGACCCGCGCCCAGTTTGACGAAATGACCGCCGACCTGGTGGAGCGCACCGCGCTGCCGGTGAAAAACGCGCTGAGCGACGCCGGCCTTGCCGCCAACGACCTGGACCAGGTGCTGCTGGTGGGCGGTTCCACCCGCATCCCGGCGGTACAGGCCAAGGTGCTGCGCATGATTGATCTGGAGCCCAGCAAATCGCTGAATCCTGATGAGTGTGTGGCGCTGGGCGCCGCCGTGCAGGGCGGCCGTCTGGGCGGCGAGGAACTGTCGGCCGGGGGCGAGGGGCTGCTGCTGATGGACGTGACCCCGCTGACGCTTTCCATCGAGACGGTGGGCGGCGTGGCCACCCATCTGATCGAGCGCAACTCCACCATTCCCACCCGGTTTTCCAAGATCTTTACCACCGCCGCGCCCTTCCAGACCACGGTGGAGATCAAGGTTTTGCAGGGCGAGCGGGAATTTGCCCGCGACAACAAGCTTTTGGGAAACTTTACGCTCAAGGGCATCAAGCGCGCCTGGGCGGGCGTACCCCAGATCGAGGTCACCTTTGACATTGACGCCAATGGCATTGTCAAGGTCAGCGCCAAGGACCTGGGCACCGGCCGCGAGCAGGGCATCACCATCAGCGGCTCCTCCAACTTGAGCGAGGAGGAGATCCAGAAGGCGATGCGCGACGCCGCCATGTACGCCGGCCAGGACAAGGAGCGCAAGGCAATGATGGAGACGCTGAACAATGCCGAGGCGCTGCTGTATCAGGTAAACACCGCCCTGGACAGCAAGACCGGCAAAGCGCTGGACCGCGACCAGAAGAACCGCATCAAGGAGGATGTGAAAGCGCTGGAACGCACCGTCAAGCACAAGAAGGCGGAAAAGCTGACACAGCCCGAGTCACAGGCCATCAACGATGCCCGCGCCCGGCTGGAAGCGTCCGCCGCGCCGCTGCTGGCCCGGTGGGAGGCTGACCAGAAGGCCAACCCCGATCCGCGCGACAAATGAAAATAGGGAAAGGCCGCCGTTCGGCAACGGCGGCCTTTTTGTGCGATTCGGCGCAACCGGCCGCGGACGCGCGGACGGTTGGACAGAAACAGGAGAGCGGGCGTGCAGCGGCATCATGGAAAAAGACGCAAAAAGCGCCCGCCGGATGCGCGGGCGCGAAAAAAGCAAAACAGGGAAATACCGGCGGGCCGTTAACGGTCGCCCAGCGTTACATACTCCTGCGCTTCACCCAGATACTTGTAAGCCGGACGAATGATACGGTTGGCGAACTCCACTTCCTCAACGCGGTGGGCACACCAGCCGGGCACGCGGGCGATGGCGAACAGCGGGGTGTACAGATCCTCGCTGATGCCCAGCATACGGTAGATCAGGCCGCTGAACAGGTCCACGTTGGCGCACACCTTTTTGGGGCCGTGGCGTTCCTCGGCAAATACCTGGGGCGCCAGCCGCTCGATGCTGCAAAGCAGGTTGTACTCCTCGTCGTAGCCCTTCTCGTAGGCCAGGCGACGGGAGTGGGACTTCAGGATCTGGGCGCGCGGGTCGGACAGGGTGTATACCGCGTGGCCAATGCCGTAAATCAGACCGCTGCCGTCGCCCTTTTCCTTGCGCAGGATCTTGCGCAGGAATTCACGCACCTCGTCGTCATCCTCGGGATTCTCCACATTTTGCAGAATGTAATCCAGCTGGTGCATGACCTTCAGGTTGGCGCCGCCGTGTTTGGGGCCTTTCAGCGCGCCGATGGCCGCCGAGATGGAGGCGTAAGTATCGGTGCCGGAACTGGACAGCACGCGGCAGGTGAAGGTGGAGCAGTTGCCGCCGCCGTGGTCGGCATGGACCAGCAGGCACAGATCCAGCAGGCGGGCTTCCTCGTGGGTGAATTTCTGGTCGTGACGGTAGGTGGACAAAATGTGTTCGGCAGTGCTCTGACCCTCGGTGGGAAGATGGAAATACATGCTCTCCCGGTCGTACACGCGGCGCTTGAGCTGGTAGGCGTTCACCATCATGGTGGGCAGCTCGGCGATCAGGTTGATGCTCTGGCGCAGAATGTTGGGCAGCGAAAGATCCTCGGCGTGCTCGTCGTAGCTGTACATGGCCAGCACGCTGCGGGCCATTTTGTTCATGATGTTGGGCGAGGGCGAATTCATGATCATGTCGTCCGCGAAACCGCGGGGCAGCTCGCGGTGCGTTTCCAGCAGCTTGCAGAAGCGGGTCAGATTGGTGCGGCTGGGCAGCGAACCGAACAGCAGCAGCCACACCACTTCCTCAAACATAAACCGGTCGTGGGCGTCCGCCTCGGCCACCAGCGTGTCCACGTCGATGCCGCGGTAGATCAACCGGCCGGGAATGGGCTTGATGGTGCCGTCCTCCAGCTTGTCGTAACCCACAACGCTGGAAACGTTGGTCAGCCCCGCCAGAACGCCGGTGCCGTCCGGATTGCGCAGGCCGCGCTTGACGCCCAGCCTCTCGCTGATATGGGGGTCCAGATAGTTGTTTTTGAGATACTCGTCGCACAGAAGCTGAAGATCCTCCGGCTCGAGCGTGGCAACGTCGGGATAGTACATGGCGCGTCCTCCTCTATTCAATAATATACTTTCCGAAATACAGTTCGCCGGGTCCTCTGCCCGGCTGCGGCAAACTGCCCAAAATCATTCGCTGATTTTTATTTTATCCTACAAAATGGACTGCGTCAAGGCAATACGTTAAATTAT
>JBJEYG010000253.1:0-5396 GCA_051886555.1 Gemmiger sp. | reverse complement strand
ATCCGCGCTGCATAGGCCGTTCTGCTCCATCAACTGCGCGATGGCCACTGCCGTGTACCCTTCGGGGAAGGTAACGGTCACGGTCTGGCGGAACACCCGCTGGGTGGAAATGGCCTTGAGGATCTCGTTGTAAGACATGCCTGCCCGCAGCGTAACGTCGCCGGGCTGCAGGTCGTTGGCCTTGCCGCTGTACTTGGCGTACAGCTTGAACAGCCATTCTGTCTTGACGATGCCCTCATCGGCAAGTTGGGCGGCAATCTGGCCGGCGCTGGCGCCGTCCTCGATCATAATAACCTGCTCCGCTCCCTGAGCGCCTGTGCCGTCCACTTCTCTGTACCACTGCATCAGCATAAACACACCGCCTGCCAGCAGCGCAAGGAACAGCACCAGAATAATGATGCCAAAGGGAAACCGGCGGCGCGGTTCGTCCTCGTATTCCTCGTCTTCGTATTCCTCGTAATCTTCTTCGTAATCCTTCTTTTTCATTCCGGTCTCCTTTTGTTTTCCTTCTTCAATCGCCCAGGAACAGCCGCAGGTAAGCGCCGCTCACATCAAACGGCTGGCCCAGAAAGCGTATCATCCCATAACCGCAGCGCCGCCCCTCGCCCAGATACAGCGGCTGACTGCCGCCGAGCATCATCATGGCGTGGGTTGCGCCGGTTTTCTGGCGAGCGGCCTCCAGCAGAACGTCGGCACTATGGTCGTTGTCCGCCTGGAGTTCCAGAAATTGCAGCGTATCGCCCTTTTCGTAATAAATGCCGTAACCGCGCTGGTTGGATACCAGCGTAATGCCACGGTGGTACAGTTCCTCAAACACGTGGATCATGTTCTCTTCGGGCAATTCCACGCACAACGGCTGGTAGCGGGCGCGGGTCTCCAGCATGCGGCGCACCGTCATATTGTCAAACTCCGCCTGCGCCCACAGGTTGGACGCAATGTCGTGACGCACGATCCTCATGGGAAACGCATTCTGAAATCCCTGCTCCGCCAGCTTGGCGGCCGCTTTGGCCGAGCCGGGCACCGCGACCACGAAGTCGGAACCGGTGGCGGCAAATGCCTGAAGGCAGCCGGAAAGCAGCTTGGTCATCAGGCCGCGGCCCCTCCATTCAGGCAGCGTCGCCATTCCGCAGAACAGTGCGCCATGCCGCTGCCCCAGCGTAACCGGCACGGCACACAGCATGGAAACCGGCTTTTCATCCGCTGTGACCAGCAGGATATTTTCCAGCCCGATCACGCCGGACAGCCACTGCTCGGCCTGACGGCGGGAACCGCCTGTTACCGTACAGCGAAACGCAGCCAGCTCCGCCAGATCTTGCTCCTTCGCCTTGCGGACCATGCGTTTCACTCTCCTTCCATCACTGTCATCAAAATTTTACAGGAAATCGGCCAGTTGTGCAAGTACTTCGGCATGAATGTCCTCTTTGGTGCGCATCGTCCCGCCTGTCGTACACTCGATGCGCCGCCATCCCAGCTTTGCGGCGCAGTATTCGGCGGCTTTCCGGCTGCGAGCCAGATATTCGGTGTCTTTTTCCTGAATGTCCTTTTTGCTCTCGTCTCCGTGGTAACGCTCGGTCATCAGCTTCTGGCTGACCGCCGGATCCACCGCCAGGTACACCACCGCGTCTGGCTTGGGAATTCCGATCTTGCAATATTCAAAGTCAAACAGCCACGCCAGGAATCCGTCCCACTGTTCGGGCGGCAGCTTGCTGCACTGGTGTACCGCGTTGCTGGTGGTATAGCGGTCGCTGATCACCAGCCCGCCGTTGCGGTAAAAATCGCCCCAGACGGTTTTGTAGCTGGCAAAACGGTCCACCGCATAAAAACTCGATGCGGCGTAGGCATTCACATCATCGGGGCGCTGACCGAACCGGCCCGAAAGATACATGCGCACCAACGCGGACGAGTCGCTGGCATAATCGGGAAAAGTCACCTTGCGGAATTCTTTCCCGCCGCGGGCCAGCGTGTCCGCCAGCAGTTGGGCCTGTGTGCCTTTACCGGAACCGTCCAGTCCTTCAAATATCAACAGTTTACCCATTTGTGCACGCATCCTCTTTCAGCGCCGCATATTTTGCGCGCACAGTCTCCGCCCTGCCGCAGCACATGGCTCCCTCCGGGCAGGGGCCGGCAAGGCAGCGCGGACCGGCACCCGCAAAAATGTGCGGTGCCAGCGGCAGCACCAGACGCAGCATTTCATCGGCTACGGCGCGAATCTCCCACTGGGCGCGCTCGCAGCAGCGCAGATTGAAGAAGTTGATCAGGCTGCGGCAGTTCATGGTCATCACCATTTTGGTCTCACAGGCGTTTGGCAGAACAAAGCGCGCATCCTCGTTTGCCTGCTTGGCGGCCTTGGTTCGGGCAGCCTTCTCGGACATTCCCTGTTCCATCAGACGTCTGGCATGGGCTTCCTCCAGTGTATGCACCAGTTCCAGATACTTCGCGGCGTCGGCGTTCATCGTGTCGATGAACTGCTGCTTTGCCTGGGGAATGGCCGCAATCTCCGGCGGAATCACATAGCGGAAATCCTCCAGGCGAACATAACGCTGGCTCTGCACGCTGAAAGAAGCGATGCGATGCCGGGTCACCTGCGCCAGAAAAGTGCGTGACACCCCCTCCACCCCGAAGGTAAAGCTGGCGTGCTCGATGGGGCTGGCATGACCAAAATCACTGAGTTTTTGCAGGAAGGCCGCCGTCTTTTCGGGGGTCAGACCGTCCAGCAGGTCATCAATGTGCGCGTCGGAATAGCACAGCTTGGCCGCAGCCGCAATGGTCTTTTCGGGATCGTTGGTGTGTGCAATCAGTTTTACCAGCATATGTCATTCCTCCACTTTCGTCAGCGGCGCATAGTTCGCCATGGTTTTCTTCACGCCCACCCGGTCGAACTGGATCTCCACGATACAGTCGCCCGCCACCGGCGTGCATTTCAGCACCTTGCCCCGGCCGAACACCTTATGGTCTACCACATCACCGGGAGCATAGGCGGTACTGTGCTGTTTTTTTGGCGTGGCAGGGGCGGTATAACTGCCCGTCAGGGTGGAAGTCCCCGCCCCGGCCGGCGTGGTCCGGCTGCGGCCGTATCCTCCGCCGAAACCACTGCGCCGGTCATCAGGGCGGGCTGCCGTGCTCCCGACGCCGCTCCGGGTGCTGTAACCGCTGCCAAAGCCGCCGCCCTGACCTTCGCCGTAACGTCTGCCAGATCCTCCGGCATTGTACTCCCGGTCAAGATAGCCGCGGGAGGCGCCGGAATAGCCGCTGCGTCCGCCGGGGACATTGTAGCTGTAGCTGCCGTACCCGCCGCCAAAACCGCCCGCCGCCAATTCAGGGCTGTCTGTCTCCTCAATCAGCGCGGGGTCAATCTCATCCAAAAAGCAGGAAGGCGGGTTGCGGCGTGTCTGGCCGAAAATCATCCGGCTTCGGGAGGAGGAAAGATAAAGCTCCTTTTTGGCGCGTGTGATCCCCACATAGCAAAGGCGGCGTTCCTCCTCCATGTCCTCCTCGTTGAAACGCGCCATATCGCCGGGGAACACACCGTCCTCCATGCCGATGAGAAACACATACGGGAATTCCAGTCCCTTGGCGCTGTGCATCGTCATCATAACGACGGAATCCGCGCCTTCATCGTAGGAATCAATATCGCTGATCAGCGCCACTTCCTCCAGAAAACCGGAGAGCGTCGCGTCTTCTCCCTGCGCATCCGCATAGGTTTTGACGGAGGAAACCAGCTGTCCCAGGTTTTCCAGGCGTGTTTTGCCTTCGTCTCCCTGCGCCTTCAGCATAGCCTCATAACCGGTCTTTTCTATCACTTCGGTGACAAATTCATCCAGCGGCATGCGCACCGATTTCTGCTGCAGGTCGCGGTACATCTCATAAAAACCGTTCAGCGCTCCCGCCGCGCGGCCAAGGCCGGGATACAGTTCCACGTTGGCCAGCACCTCCAGCATGGGCACGCCCCGCTCGGCTGCATACCGGGCGACCTTGTCCACCGTGGTGGCGCCGATTTTTCGGGCCGGCTCGTTGATGATGCGCCGCAGCCGCAGATCGTCGCGAGGATTGGTCAGGATCGCCAGGTAGGAGTTGATGTCCTTGACTTCCTTGCGGTCAAAGAAGCGCTGGCCGCCCACAATGCGGTACGGAATGCCTGCACGGGCGAAATAGGTTTCCACCGGGTTGGACTGTGCATTCATCCGGTACAGCACCGCATGGTCTTTCAGGCTTGCGCCGGTTTTCAGGTTCGCGCCGATGACGGAAGCAATGTGACTTGCTTCGTCCTGTTCGCTGGCCGCCACATAATACTGAATCTTTTCGCCTTCCCCGTTCTGTGTCCACAATGTTTTCCCTTTGCGGCCGTTATTGTTTTTAATGACGCTGTTGGCGGCGTTGAGAATGTTGGAGGTGGAACGATAATTCTGTTCCAGCCGAATCACCTTCGCGCCTTTGAAGTGCTGCTCGAAATTGAGAATGTTCTCGATGGTGGCGCCGCGGAACCGGTAGATGGACTGATCATCATCGCCCACCACACAGACATTGTTGTAACCGCCGCCCAGCAGCCGCACCAGCTGGAACTGGGCCACGCTGGTGTCCTGATACTCGTCCACCACCACATAGCGGAATTTATTCTGGTAGTATTCCCGGGCTTCGGCGTCGGTTTTGAGCATCAGCACGGTGTTGAAGATCAAATCGTCAAAATCCATCGCACCGGCGTCGCGCAGCTTTTGCTGGTAACGGGTGTAGATTTTGCTGACCAGCGCCGCCTTGGTATCGGCAGGCGCATCGGCCGCCACCTCCCTGGCGGAGAGCAGCTTGTCTTTATAGCCGCTGATTTGACCGATGGCCGACCTGACGGGCAAAAATTTATCGTCGATGAGAAGTTCCTTGTAGACTTCCTTCATGACGCGCTGCTGGTCATCCGAATCGTAAATGGTAAAGTTGGTGGGGTACCCAATGCGTCCGGCGTCCCGGCGCAGGAACCGAACGCAGGCCGAGTGAAACGTGGAGGCGAACACGTCGCCGCCCATCGTCTCGCCCAGCATGCCTTTGAGGCGTTCTTTCAATTCACCTGCCGCTTTATTGGTAAAGGTGATGGCCAGCACATTCCAGGGTTTGGCCGGATTGACCGAAAGCATGGGCATGAGATGCTGGGGTACCGGCTGGGTACACAGTACCGCGGTGCGAAGCTGCACCAGGTCATCCTCGGTCACGGCGCGCGGCAATGTCTGCGAACCGTAGGCCGAGCCAAACCGGATAATATTGGCGATGCGGTTGACCAGCACTGTGGTTTTTCCACTGCCGGCGCCCGCCAGAATCAGCAGCGGGCCTTCGGTGGAAAAGACGGCCTGCTGCTGCACGGGATTTAAGCTGGAAAAACAGGAGTGAATATAGCGATCCCGCATTTGCAGGAA
>JBJEYG010000252.1:0-5414 GCA_051886555.1 Gemmiger sp. | reverse complement strand
ATACCGAATATGCAAAGCGTTTGGAGCCAAAGCTGGGGATTCCTCATGAAAAGCTCACGCCGCTGATTTTCATTCTGATCCGGGCCTGCGTGCACTACGCACTCTTTGAAGATGGGTTCTATCTGCAATCCCAGATATCGGTGCTGAAAGAAACCCTTGAACTCTTTATTAAGAAATATAACCCGAATAGCATTTCGTAGGAGGAAAATACAATGAAAAAACGAATTTTAAGCATACTGCTTACCCTTTGCATGGTACTGACGCTGTTGCCGACAACCGTATTTGCGGCGGGAAGTGGCAACAAAAATATCATGCTCGGCACATCGCAGATTGAGGGCGGGCAAGCCAGCAGCGTATATTTCGGGAATTACCAGCAGAGCAGCGACGGCAGCGGCAGCTACAACGCCGATCCCGTCAAGTGGCGGGTGCTTGCCAACGACGAAAATAGTAGCGGCAAGCTGTTCCTGCTTGCAGACCAAAATCTGGACGTGAAGCCATATAACAGCAGTTATACAAGTATTACATGGGAAAAGAGTACGATCCGTTCATGGTTGAATGGCTATGGGGCGAATGAAAATAACTATGGGACGGATTATAGCAGTGATAATTTTATAGACACTGCCTTTTCCAGTAATGAACAGAGCGCGATTGTAGAAACGTATATCTATAACACCACGCAATCAGACGGAAGCAGCAATCCAAATCCCTCTTACAGCACATCGGGCGGCAACAATACGACGGATAAAATCTTTCTGTTATCCATAGAGGAGGCCAATAACAACAGTTATTTCCCGAATGGAAATGACAGCCGCAAATCGACCAATACCGCCTATGTCGCAAGTTACAGCAACATGTATGGTGTCGGCGTAGCCGACTACTGGTGGCTGCGCTCCCCCGGCCACGCTGATTACGATGCAGCTTATGTGCGACCTAGCGGCGGCTTTACCTACGGTGGGGCCCGCGTAGATGACACGGAGATCGCGGTTCGTCCCGCTTTTAATTTAAATCTGAACTCTGTCCTCTTCACATCTGCCGCCGAAGGCGGCAAGGCGGATACGGCGGTGGACGGCGACCTGACCGCTGTTTCCGATTACACCGGCAGCGAGTGGAAGCTAACGCTTTTGGACAGCAGCCGCAGTTTTTCAGCCAATATAGGCGGTCAGACGAGCGTTTCCGCACTGGCAGGCAATAGCATACAGATTTCCTATTCCGGCGCAAAAATCGGAACAAATGAATATGTTTCCGTCCTGCTCTGCGACAGCAGCTATACTGTTCTTTACTACGGAAATATTGCACAGAACAGCGCAGGCGGCACACAAAGCGTTACTATTCCGGAAGGACTTGCAGCAGGTAACTACAAGCTGAAAGTATTTTCCGAACAGTGCAACGGCGATAAAATGACCGACTACGCAAGCGGTCTCCAAGAGATTGCATTGGAAGTTGTGTTGCCGAAAGAAACAACGCCGAACGCCACATTTACCGCTACCGGCGATAACGACGGCACCCTTTCCAATGTAGATACCTCCATGAAGTACAGCGTGGACGGCGGAACAACATGGATGGCGATTACCGGCGAACCGATGGCGATTACCGGCGTGACGGCGGCAAATGATATAAAAGTATACAAACCCGGCAACGGGACTACAACTGCCGATTCCGAAGTGCAGACCATCGATGTAACGCAGGCGGTGCAGCCTACAGGAGTGGATAAAGCGGACTGCACCACATCCCAGCAGAACGACGGGCAGATCACCGGCGTTGATACCACGATGGAATACAGGCTGTCCGGCACTTCCGGCTGGACGGCGGTTACGGTCAATCCCGTTACGGGACTTGGGAGCGGCAGCTATGAAGTCCGTGTAAAGGCAAGCGGAACGGTTCTCGCCTCCGGTACGGTAATCGTCACCATCGGCGCACATACCTGCGTGGCTCAGGGTGACTGGCAGCATGACGGAACCGGTCATTGGAAGCTCTGCGCCTGCGGCGAAAAGGCTGATACGGCAGTTCACAGCTTCAAGTGGGTAACCGACAAAGCCGCTACTGCAACCGAAAAGGGCTCCAAGCATGAAGAATGCGAGGTCTGCGGATACAAGAAGGCTGCTGTTGAAATCCCCGCAACTGGCGGCTCCGGTTCAGGTAGTTCCGGCAGCGGAACAACTTCCGGTGAAACCAATCCCGACACAGGTGCAGCAACCAGCCCGGCAACCGGCGATAACAGCAATCTGTTCCTGTGGGCAGCTCTGTTGTTAGTAAGCTGCTTCGGCATTGTGGGAACAACCGTTTATGGCAAAAAGAAAAGAGTAAAATAAATTCATATAAGTGTGCTTAGCGCACTTGCAACAATCCCTCCTGTCAGACACAAACTGGCAGGAGGGATTTCTTATGGGTTTAGATAAGTGATTTCAAGAATATATGTAATCCCGCAAGGCAGGGATGCTGCCCTGCGGGGGCGTGTTCGGTGTCAAAGTTATCTTTCTCTGTCCTGGAACTTCTTTCGTGTTCTTTGCTGCTTGCCCTCTGCCTGTAACTGTCTGAGCCTGTCTCGGACACTTTCTTTTGGGGCGGGCGGCATTGCTGCGTTACACATAAAATTCTTCCATGGTATCCAGGCACAGGCAGCCCAGCCGCCCGGTGGCGAAGCAGGCGCCGCAGTCCACGTTGATGTGGCGGCCCTTGCGGTAGATTTTCGGCTTTCCCCACACCGACAGCGTAGGCGTATGCCCGGTCACCGTGTAAAGGTCGGGGAAATAGGGCTGGTCGTAATCGGTACGAACGAAAATCAGTTCCTCTGCGGCGTAACTGTCCAGCGCGCGGGCCGGGTCAAAATGGTCAAAGCCGGCGTGCACCAGCACAAACCGCCGTCCGCCCGCCTGCACCGTCTCGTACAGCGACAGGTCGCCCAGAAAATCCGCCACCGCTTCCCGTTCTTCCCGCGGCAGCGCGCGGTACTGGCGCAGCGTCACCTCGCCGCCGTTATACATCCACTCCACATAACTGCGCATTTTATCGGTGGTCAGGTAGCGATCCCAGTTGTCGGCGGTCACTTCCACTTCCAGCGTACGCAGCGTGCGCAGCGCCATATATTCGTGGTTGCCCAGCAGGCAGATCACGTTTTCCCGCATGGCCAGATCCTGCAGCAGGCGAATGGGTTCCGGCCCCCGGTCCACCATATCGCCCAACACATACAGGGTATCTTCACTCTGGAATCCGATAACCTGCAGCATTTTCAGGAATTTGCCGTATTCGCCGTGCAGGTCGGACATCACATAGCTGTATGCCAATCCCATTCCCCTTTCCGCTGCCGTGGGCAGCTTTTCTATGCTACACTTTTTTGCGCCCGGTTGCAAGCCTTGACGCTCCCGGCACGCCATGCTAAAATACCGCTGAATGTGCATTGCAAAGGAGTTTTTATGGTCAAGGCAGTTTTTTTCGACATTGACGGCACGCTGGTCAGTTTCCGCACCCACCGGGTGCCGGCCGACGCACTGTGCGCGCTGGAACAGCTTCGTGCAAAGGGCGTACGGCTGTTTATCGCCACCGGGCGTTCCCCCGGCAACCTGGCGTTTCTGAAAGAGCAGTTCCCTTTTGCATTCGACGGCTATGTGATGGTGAACGGTCAGTATTGTGTGGCTGGGGACGGTACGGTGCTGCGCCGCCTGGCGCTGCCCGTCGGGTCCATCCGGACGCTGCTTCCCTACCTGGAACGCACCGGCACCGAGTGCGCGTTCCTGGAGGAGGACTATATGTATTATAACCGGATCGGTGCGCGTGTAGCCGAAGGCGACCGCGGGCTGGGCATTACCGCACCGAACCGCAGCGTATGCGATCCGGCGCGAGCGCTCACCCATACCACTTACCAGCTCTCGGCCTACATCCCGCCGGAGGAGGAAACGGAATTTCTGCGCCATCTGCCCGGCGCCGAGGCCACCCGCTGGTGTCCCTATTTTGCCGACATCATTCCCGCGGGCGGCGGCAAGCCGGTGGGAATGCGGGCGATGTGCGAATATTACGGCATTCCCGTGGCGGACACCATGGCGTTCGGTGACGGCGGCAACGACAGTTCCATGCTGCGCGCGGCGGGCATCGGCGTGGCGATGGGCAACGGCGACGAAGCCGCCAAATCCGCAGCCGACTATGTCACCGGCGACATTGACGCGGGCGGCCTTGCCGCCGCACTGCGCCATTTCGGGGTGATCGGGTAACGGGTCACCGCGCCCGCTTCTTTATAAAAAAGCGGGCACGCGCTTTTCGATTCCCGTACGGGTCACCGCGCCCGCTGTTTTTTTAACTGAATACAAAGAAAAAAGCTCCGCTTCACAAAAGCAGAGCTTTTTTGGTTCACGGGAATCTCCCCCGCGCTACCGAACAGTCCACCGGACTGTTCGGTGCCCGCCGGACTGTTCGGCGGGCACGCGCTTTTCGATTCCCGTACGGGTCACCGCGCCCGCTGCTTTTTTTAACTGAATACAAAGAAAAAAGCTCCGCTTCACAAAAGCAGAGCTTTTTTGGTGACCCGTACGGGAATCGAACCCATGTTACAGCCGTGAAAGGGCCGTGTCTTAACCGCTTGACCAACGGGCCTTAATAATACAGGATTTCGCTAAAATAGCAAGCAATTCACCGGCCACTATTGCGGCCGACCCCCAAGTACCTTAGCGAAATCCTGTATCAGTGGTAGCGGTAACTGGATTTGAACCGGTGACACTTCGGGTATGAACCGAATGCTCTAGCCAACTGAGCTATACCGCCATATGTGAGCGCTCTTGAAAAGCGCTCCATCATTATACGGGAAAATCCGGCATCTGTCAAGTAGTTTTGTCCCAAATTTTCAAAAAAATTCTTCCAAAACTTCACTTTTTTCCGCTTCGGTCAGCGTCAGGCGCACCGGAAGCGGCGCGTCGTCCTCCCGGCGCAGCGCCAGCTGCCAGTAGCTCAGCCCCAGCCATTGCCCGAACTTGTACCCGGTGTGCGCCTCCAGCCCGAACCGGGTGAACCCCATCGCCCGGTGGAATGCATCGCTCTGGGGGTTGGGGCTGGCCACCAGCGCAAAGGCGTTGTGGTAGCCCTGCCGCCGCAGCGCTGCCAGCAGCGCACCGTACAGCCGCCGCCCCACGCCCTGCCCCACCGCCTCCGGCGCGCAGTAGATGGTGGTCTCGGCGTCCCAGGCGTAGGCCTGCCGGGTGTGCCACGGGTGGGCGCAGGCGTAGCCCAGCAGCCGCCCGTCGGCGCTTTCCGCCAGCAGGAACGGCCCGGTGCGCAGCGTGTCCGCCACGAATTGCTCGTACTGCGCCGCCGTCACGGTGTCGTACTGAAAGGTGGCGGTGCTGTGGGTCACATACCAGTTGTACAGCTGTGCCACCGCGCCGCCGTCCTCCGGCACGGCCCACCGCAGCGTCACCCGGCTGTCCCGCTGC
>JBJEYG010000251.1:0-5421 GCA_051886555.1 Gemmiger sp. | reverse complement strand
TTGTCCTCCGCCTCGTCCCAATTGCTTGCCATCATATCTGCTGTGTGAAGATACAGCGATAAAGGGTACTTTTCAACGGAGCTCCCAAAAGCATTGCGCGTGCTTTCGTCAAACGCTCCCATGTGGAACCGGATCGCGACCGCCTCTTCCGTGGACAAGCGCATAAATCTCTCAACAAGAAACACGCTCTTTTCCCCATGGCCATAAGGGAACCGATCATTTACGATGTAGAAAGGATATTTCTCCCATTGCCCGTTTGCATTTTTGCGATTTCGCATCTCAGAGCTGTAAAAGTTGGCCTTGCATACATCGTGCAGAAGCGCGCAAATTGCTCTGCTTTCCGCCGAAACAACCGGAGCGCCGGGTACCGAATCGAGCAGCATGCACAGGCGATTAAAAACGCAAACACTGTGGTTTACAAGTCCCCCCTCGCAGCTTCCGTGAAAACGCGTGGACGCCGGAGCCGTGAAAAAATCGGTGGATTCCAGCCAGGTAAGCATCCGATCCGCTCCGCTCCGTGCGATACAGCGCCATACCGAAATGAAATCATCTTTTGTGTACATATCAGGCCTCCGTTCCTGCAAAGAAATCATCCTCCGGATCCGGCGCGCTTCGCTCGGCGATTGGGGGAGTCGGCTCCGTCACTTCGATTCCGGATGGATCATCCGGCTCCGAAACACCGCGCTCCTCTGCGGCATACATGGCTCCCAAACGTGCCGGGAAGGCTTCCCGAAGTGCTTGTACCAGAGCAACCTTTCGGATCATGGTCGCCGGCTTGCTGCTCCACTGGCTGTTTGCAGATCCGTCGGACTTTCTTCCGATATACTCATCCAGGCTAACCTCTGCGGTGCTGGGATAGGCGCGATCCTTCCTGTATACTTTTGCCCAGCCGCCCACCAGCTGCTCTCCGGGCAGGACCAGGCATCCCTCGCGCTGGCGGACTTCGCCATCAGCCAGTACGATCACGCCGGCTTGCTGGCCGTCGTAGTTTGGATCGGCATCAGCTCGTTTCTGGAAGGTTTCCTTTCCTACCACCATGGTAGCCGGATTATTGCCGTACTTGATGCAGTAGGCCTCCTTCAGCCATGGATTCAGCCCGTTGTACTTGCAGAGGTTGATAAACATCACGACCTCCTGATCCGTTACACGGTCTGCGCTTCCGCTGACAAGATACCTTTTCACGGTGGAAGCGCTGAGCGTTACCTCCTCTCCATTTGCAGTAAAACTACACGACTTTTCAACCTTTTCGTGGTTCCTTTTCACCAGGGTGTTTCCTGTCATCGCCATAATATTTCCTCCTTTTGTTATTCGCAGGATGGCACACGGCCGTATGTAATGTTGTTCTCCATCAGCCAGGCGCGCAATGCCATCAGCTTCGGCCGGGTCGTTGTTACCCGGAAATCCACCGTGACAACAGGCTCATCTGCGCCATGAGTAGAATTTTCAGCCGGCTGAGCGGATTGCGCGACGGTTATTCCAATGCCCTGCGCGGCCATTCTGGCCCGCTCTGCGCCATTCTGCGCAGCCTGGGCGGAAGCGCGTCTGGCGTCCGCTGCGCGAACCTGTTCCAGAGCCTTGTGCTTGGCCAGAGCTCTGGGAAGATTTCCGCCGTTGGAGAGGTACTCGCTGATGCATGCATCCGCATCTTGTCCACACACCTCCCGCAGAGACTGGACGCCCTGACGGTACAGGTTTACGCTGGTCTTCAGCTCCTCTTCAATGGCATCCAAGCGGTAAGTTTTGTTCATCCATCGATGATTTTCCAGAGCCGAGAGCGGAAGCAGTTCGCGCATATCCCCGATATTATCCTCATAGATCTGTGCGATGGCGGCGCGCTTTTTTTCTGCTTCTGCGCTCTCAAAAAACTTGATTTGGGCATCTACCATGCCGCTTACCTGCGCGATCATGGACTCGATCTCCTTGCACTCCCGCTCGAACTGCTCGAACGGATGCAGGTACATCGCCCGAACCTCCCGCCGTTTGGCTGCCACAGCTGCGGAAAGTTTGTTCAGCGCGGCCCTGTCTGCTTTTGCCGCCGGTAGAGTTTCAGGCGTGTAAGCGCGGTCCTTGTATGTGGCAATGCTCTTTTCCAGCTCGCCTCGGACTTCAAGATAATTCCATTGCACCGCCGGAAGAGGCTGGCCCTGCTGCGGCGATGCGATCTTCATTTCAACCATGTTTGTCTCCCTTCGCAAGTTATTCAGATGTCCGGCAAGATGAGATCCGGCGGCGAGTCGGACTGCACGCACCGCCAGAAACGAAGTTCCGCTTCATAAAGATAATCAAGATCCTCCAGCATGGCATCCCGTTCGAAATAATAGCGACGCGTCTCGGTGCGAACCTCTTCGCGGTACACCCTGCGAAACTGGCAGTTCAACACTGCGAAGTCCCATCCGGTGGCAAGCATCTGGTGGCAGATCTGGGCATAGTAGTTATCCGGAACGCGCCCACGTCGGGATCCGCCAGAATCTGTGTAAAACCACTTTTCCAGCTGCATGCCGCGCAAGATCTCGGTAGTTTTGCCCTCATACACGCCCAGACGCCCGGAATCCCTCTCGATCAGCCTTCCATCAAGCGTTGCGAATAGCCACGGATCAGAGCCCAGGCGCACCACATCGAATGCGCCGCCGTACTGAACCAGATATTGCGGATAGTCCAGTGCGAACAGCTCACGCAGCGGCGCTTCGGCCGCGTGGCCGTACCGTACGCAGTCCTTGCCGCTGATGTCCGCCGCTTCTTTTCGCCCGGTCTTGACGCGCCACAGGTCCACATTGCTCATATATGGGCTACAACCAATTACGGCGCTGGCATCGCTGGCGCCGATTCCTTTCCGGCGCATTGAAAGCCACTCGGATTCGTTAGAGGGCTGCCGGAGCCCGGTATCAATGCGTTCAACCATGGGGAATGCCCCTGCTTAATTCCGAGTCTACATCGTCGGAATGTGGCCATTCTCCGTCCCGCAGCGCCATATCAAGGGCGACACGGAACCGATCAAACACGGCCATGCTGCTCGTCTCCTCCTCTGCGGTGGCGTCAAACGCTTCCTCCAGCCATGTGCCGATCAGGGAGGAGCAGCCATCCGTTACGCTCTGGGCCAACGCGGAAAGCCGGGAAGAACGGTCCATGCGTTCTCGCACGCCATCCAGCTGATCCTCCAGTTCGCTCACGCGTTCGCGCAGATCATTGGATACGCTCGTAGCCTCGCGCACTATTTTATCTGCCGTATCGAGCATCCGTTCTTCGCCCTCTTTGCGCCATCGCTCCTTATCCTCCTCGGTGGGCTCGGAAATCGCTACATCGATCGGCCGGGATTCCAACTCGCAGATTTTCCGTTTCTGTTCCGCGATGGTATCCGCGCGCTGTTCAGCCAGCTTTTGGGCACCGGCGGCACGGTTTTCGGCTTCGGTGGCACGGCGGAGAGCGTTGTCGCGCTCGGCTTGCGCCTTTTCGGCTGTCAGCCCCAGGCGGTTGCAGTCCCTGGCCAAAGCGGCCTTTTCTTTGAGGGCGGTGTCGCGCTCACGGGCGGTGTCAATCTGCATATCGCGGGCGGCCTGGATGTGGGTGACCGCCTCATCGCGCTCATGTTCGGCATGCTCCCGCGCGGACTTCTCGGCGTTGTACTGAGCCAGCAGGTCCCGGTACTGCTTGTGCGTAGTGATGTCGCCATCCTTTACGGCCTGCACTAGTTCGGCGGGGGCAGACGGCTTGGCGGCAGCGTAGAGGAGGGAGGGCGAGAGTTCCTCCAGCAGCTGCTGCTCGCGGGGAGTGCTGTGGTCGAAAAGATTTGATACCTGGAGGAGCCTGTAAGCCGTGTCCTTGGTAATGCCAATCGCAGAGCACCAACGCCGGAAAGCGTCATCGCTGTGCTGGTTATTGTGCTTGTCGCAATTTGCGACAAGCGCCTCATGCGCAATCGCCACTGCGTCCGCCATGCGACGCAGGCCCATTTCGGCCATGCGCTTTCCGCTGGCATATTCCCGCTCGGCCAGGTGCAGGTCCTGCACCGTCTGCGCGTCCAGGCCGCTGTAATCAAAGGCCGGTAGCAAGCCATTTCCAGATGCAGCCATCGCAGTGGTCGGGGTAGCTGGGGCATTGCTCTCCGTTTTTGTGTCCCGCGGCGACATATCCGCGCGGGCAGACGGTGAGTCCGGCGAGTTGCTTGCACCCTCCCCGCTCTCCGAGGTGGTCGAGGTTCCCGCCGCCGTCGATGGCATCGGCGCAGCACTCGTGGCCGTGGTCGCAGCAGCATCCCCAGTCGGGACAACGGGTTCCAGCTGTTCGGTTCTGATCCATGATTCAAATTCTCCTTGTGCATCGCTCAGCTTGGGGTAGACAGAACTATTGACAGGTACCCATGTGCCGCCCTGCGCATTGCTTCTCATAGTGAGATAGCAGGTTTTCTTGCCGTTGGTGAGCTCACCAATCTTGTACAGCTGCCCGCTCTTGGGGGAGCGGTACACATCGCCCGGCCTGGGGAGAGGCACTTCGGCGCTGACCGGTTCGGGCGGTAGCACCTTCTTGGCTGCCCGCAGCGCATCCGGCACGGTGACAGGAACCTCGTATTCTGCTACAAACTCGTACCCGTAGCCGGTGCAGGTAAAGTCATCCGGTGTCAGGCCGTCCTCTTTCTGCGCCGCCAGCTCGTACTGCTCGCGGACGTGCCCGCTGATGTACCACTGCTGCACGTTGGGATCGTAAAACCAGAACTCGCCTTTGTAGTAGGCGTACAGCAGGCGGTTGCCCTCGTCCTGGCTCTTGAATAAATATAGTTCGTCCATCACTGCACCTCCATCCGGTCAAAATCGTGGGCGCGCATCCGGTCGGCCTTGCCAGCGTTCATCGCGGCCAGGTACCGCCGGATCACCCGCACGGCCTCGCCACTGTGGTGGCTGTGCTCCACCGCCTCCTGGATGGCCGCGATCAGGTCGTCCCGCGCGGCCACCGGGTTGCCGGTGGCAAAGGCCACGCGGATTGCATCGTAATTGGGTGTCATTTTGTGGTCACCTCCACATCTGCCCATTGCCGGGCCATCTGCGCTGCCAGGTCCTCCGGCAGCGGCATCAGCCGGCAGCTCTTGTAGCCGACGATGATCAGCCGGCCGTAGTACCAGCGGCCCATGTATCTGCGGCAGGGAAGCGCCTGCCCATTTAATCCTGCGTGCAACAGTGCGGCCGGATATTCGCCGAATGGAACCCGGTGAGGTTGGCCACCCAGGTACCGATACAGGCCGGCTTCTGTATCCGGAAGGCGGCAGATAACCGGTTTTGCGCCTGGATCGATCAGAATTCCTCGCATGTCAGCGCCTCCTTCTTTTTCGCGCGGCGGCGTCTCTGCGCTTCCATGATTTGATCTTTGTGATGTTCGTAGTACGCCCTCTGCTGGGCGGCGACCTTCTCGCGATTGGCTTCGCGGTACGCCCTC
>JBJEYG010000250.1:0-5425 GCA_051886555.1 Gemmiger sp. | reverse complement strand
CATCATAATGCCTTCCATCAGCGCCTGCCCGCCCACGCTGGTGCGGAATTTTTCGGTCGGTCTTTTTTCCAGTTCCATTCAGGGGTCTCCTTCGGTCATTTGGGGTTGGTAACGGCCGGGGTCATACAGCGGCAGCGTAACGCTGACCGTAGTGCCCTTGCCCAGTGTGCTGGCGATGTCGCAGCGGCCGTCCATGGCGGTGACGATCTGATCTACCACCGCCAGGCCGATTCCGGAACCGCGCACCGCGTTTTTGCCTTTGAAAAACTTCTTTTTGACGTTCACCAGATCGTCGGGGCTGATGCCGCGCCCCTCGTCGGTGACCGAGGCGGTCACCTCGGTGCCGTGGCGGGTCAGCTGAAGCAGAATTCGTCCGCCGGGCCTGGAATACTTAATGGCGTTGTCCAGAATGTTGACGAACACCTGCCGCAGCCGGCCGGAGTCGGCCCAGACCGGGTAGGGATCGGGCGGCTCCTCATACAGCAATGTCAGTCCCTCCTGGCGCACGCGCGCTTCCACAAACAGAGCGGCATCCGTGGCTTCGGCCACCAGATCCAGCGGTTCGCATTTCAGCTGAATGCCGTCCTGCAGGCGGGAGAAATCCAGCAGTTCTTCCACCATGGTGTACAGGCGGTCGGTCTCGGCGCTGATGATGCCCAACCCCTTGCGGTAGTTGGGGTCGCCCGGGTCGCTGATGGCGGCAATCGTCTCCACCCAGCCGCGGATGCTCGTCAGCGGTGTGCGCAGCTCATGGCTGACCGACGAGATAAACTCGTTTTTCATCTGCTCGGTACGGGCCAGCGCCTCGGCCATCTCGTTGATGGTGGAGCACAGCCGCCCCACCTCGTCATCGTAACGGGTGGCGGGCAGCCGTGCCTGCAGGTCGCCGCGGGCAATGCGGGTGGCGGTGTTTTCTACCTGACCCAGCGGCCGCACGATGGAGCGGATGAAAAACAGGCCGCTCCACACCGTAAAGCCAAGAATGGCCAGCGCCACCCCCAGCGACAGCGCGGCGTACTGCCACAGACGCTGGTCCACCAGCGTCAGGCTGGTGACCATCGTCATGGCGGCAATGGAGCCTGCCGCATAGGGCACCAGCATGGTAACGGCCATGACCCGCTCGCCCTGATCGGTGCGGAAGGTTTTAATGCCGATGCCGCTGCTGCTGGACTGCGCTTGCTCAAAATCGCCGTGGCCGGTCAGCCCGGTCTGGCGTGTGCCGCTGGAGGAAGCAATCACCGCGCCGGAGGCATCGAGCAGCATAAACTCAAACTTGTCTTTTTCGCTGAACTGTTCCACCGCGCGGCGCAGCGCCTGGCCGCGGCTCTGCGCCGTCTCATCGCTGTCGCGCATGGTTCCGGTGGCCTGAAGCTGGCCGGTAATGGTGGAAAACCGGCTCAGCATACTCTGGCGCACGCTGCCGTACAGATTCTGCCAGGTGCTGTACAGGAACAACGCCTCCGCCAGGCAGACGACCAGCACCGTGATCAGCAGGCTGCCCCGCAGCCAGCGCCGGGTGATGCTGTCGGCGCGCTCCCCTTTTCTTTTCTGTCCCACGGGCGGTCAGGCGTTCCAGCGGTAGCCGTAGCCCCACACGGTCATGATATGTCTGGGGTTGCTGGGCTCGTCCTCGATCTTCATGCGCAGACGCCGGATGTTCACATCCACGATCTTCACATCACCGAAGTAGTTCTTGCCCCAAACGCCCTCCAGAATTTTCTCACGAACCAGCGCGGTGCCGGCGTTTTTGAAAAACAGCTCCATAATCTGAAACTCCACCTGCGTCAGATCAATGGGCCGGCCGGATTTGTACAGGATGCGGCTCTTCTCGTCCAGCACGAACGGCCCGCTGACCAGCTGATCCGGTTCCGCCTGCGCGTTGCGGTCCTCTGTGCCGCTGCGCCGCACGCGGCGGGCCAGCGCCTCCACCCGTGCAACCAGTTCGGAGACGGAGAAGGGCTTGGTAATGTAATCGTCCGCACCGATGGACAGGCCGCGGATCTTGTCCGCCTCCTGCCCTTTGGCCGACACAATGATGATGCCGATGGCCGGATCGTCGCGGCGGACGGTCTCACACAGCGAAAGCCCGTCCATGCCCGGCAGCATGATGTCCAGCAGGGCGGCGTCACAGCGGGGGCCGGTGTGGATCAGCTCCAGCGCACGCTCGGCGCTGGGGGCTTCCAGCACCTCCCACCCGGCCATACGCAGGTTGAGGGCCACCATCTCCCGGATGCTCGTCTCGTCTTCCACAACCAGAACACGTTTCATGTTTACGCTCCTCTCTGCTTTCAAAAAGGCGTCTTTCTTTCAGGATTCCATCACAATGGTGTTGTCCAGAATCTTTTGCAATTCCAGCCCGTAGTAAGGTGTGATCACACGCACCTGCAGCTGCTGCGCGCCAATGTTGGCAATGCGGTGGAACTCGCTGCTCTGTGCTTTGGCCTGACTGACCACCCGCAGTTCGCAGTAAGCCGTGTCGCCTGCGGCGTCGCATACCAGCCAGCCGGTGCCGGCCATATTTTCCTTGATGCAAACGCTGCCGTGCAGCGATTCGGGCAGCGGCAGGAAAAACCGGTATTCCGAATCGTATACTCCGAATACCGCCGAGCCGCCCCGCGCCCCCACATAATCCTTCCACAGCACAAACCGCAGACGCTTGTCCAGCGGGGCGCGCAGCTCACCGCCGTCATCCACCTCCACTGGAATGTCCACCGTGCCGTCGCTGTCAATGTCGGCGCTGAACAGCAAATCGTCATAGCGCAGCGTGTTGTGGTACATATCGGTCACGTTGGGTGGCAGATAGGACGTCAGGTAACCGGTCTCATTGTCGTAAATGATGATGGACGATGCCAGATACCCGCCCGAACCGCCGGTGTAGCCGTCCACCACCAGGTAGGCGCCGCCGTCCCGGCCAACGCCAGCGTGCAGCGCCGCGCACCCGGAATAGACGCCCGCTCCCACCGACAGCGTCTGGGCGGATTTGAACAGCCCCTCATAGTTGGTGAGCAGCTGCAGATTGATGCCGCCGTTCTCCGTCTCGGTGGGCAGCGCCAGAATCAGGTCCTGCGTGGTGCCCTTGCCGGTGATGTCAGCCAGAAGCATTTCGGTGTAGGCCTGCTTGATGACCGGCTGCAGTGTCTGCCCGTCGTACAGGTACACAGCAAGGTACTGGTCGCCCGGGGCGCTGCCGTATCCCACCAGCAGCTGCTGGGATTCCGCGTCGCGCAGCGAAGCGTAACTGACCACCTCCACCGAGTCGGAAAGGCCTTCGGCGGTACCGGTCACTTTCCAGGTGCCGTCCTCGTCCGGCTCCAGCACCGCCAGCCATACGTTCGGCCCGCTCTTGTCGCTGGTGTACAGCACGGCGGCCTCACGCACGCCGTCGCCGTCCCAGTCGCCAAACAGAAACGGGGAAAGGAAATCGCCGCTGGAAGGGTATTTCAGGTTGGCGCTCTCCCCCAGGTAGCTGTTGAGCGCGCGCTGCACGGCGCTCGTCTCGCCCGAAAGCTGGGGCGCGCGCAGCAGGTTGTCCACCTCGCCGCCCGCGCTGCACCCGGTCAGCGCCAGTCCCAGCGCGAGAATCGCACAGACCCTGCAGCGCATTGCGCTCCCCCCCCTTTCAGCGATAAGCAAATATCGATACCAATACAGAGTATAGTATATCACAATCAGGGCAAAGCCGCAATGCCGAGCAGCATCACCAGGCAGCCCGCCGCTGTGCCCACCGCCCCCGCCGTGCGGCGTCCGGGCAGGTAGGCGCCCGGCAGCAGCTGGGACAATGCCACCCACAGCATAACGCCCGCCACCAGGACCACCGTGCCGTTGAGGAACGCCGGCGTAAAGATGCGGTGTAAAAACAGATAGGCCAGCGCCGCCCCCAGCGGTTCGGCCAGACCGCTGGCCAGCGCCGCAGCAGCCCCTTTTGCCCGGCTTCCGGTGGCGTAGGCGAAGGGCACCGCCACCGCCAGCCCTTCGGGAATGTTGTGCAGCGCAATAGCCAACGCGGTGCGTGCTCCCAGCGACGGGTCACTGACGCCCGCAAACAGTGTGAGGATCCCTTCCGGCAGATTGTGCAGCACCAGCGCCGCCCCGGTCACCAGCGCGGCGCGCATGGCGGCCGCCTTGCGGCCGTCCATCGTGCGGGCAAGCTCGGTTTCGTCCGGCAGAAGCCGGCCCAGCAGCGCTGCCAGCGCCATCCCCGCCGCCAGCAGCGCAAGCAGCGCCAGCCCGGCCCCCAACGGGCTGAGATAGGCGCCGTAGGATTCCAGCGCCGCAGGGGCCAGATCGGCCAGACTGATGGTAAGCATAACGCCGCCCGCAAAGCCGGAACAGACGGCAAGCGTATTTTCGCCGGGCGGAAGCGCGGCGGCGGCAAGCCCGCCCAGCCCGGTGGAAAGCCCCGCCAGCAGCGTCATCACAAACGGCGCGGTATTGTTCATGGCACATCCCTCCTGTCACTCCACAACTATGCGGCAGGGCGGAAAAATATTTTTGCAAAGTATGCTTGACATTTTATGCAAAGCAAACTATACTAAAAATGCAAAGCATGCTTTACACAAAGAAAGTGGTGACAACCATGAAAACCAGGATCCCCGAGCTGCGCAAAGCGCGGAAACTGAGCCAGCAGGAGCTGGCCGACGCGGTGGGGGTAACCCGGCAGACCATTACCAGCATCGAGGTAGGGCGCTACACCGCAAGCCTGGAGCTGGCCTTCCGCATCGCCCGCTATTTCGGGCTTTCCATCGAAGAGGTGTTTGTTTACGAGGAGAAATAGACCATGCTGATGAAAATTTTGTTTTACAGTAGCAATTTGAATGAGGCAGACTACCGTCGTCAGCGGGAATTTCTGTTGAAACTGGCCGTGGTTCTGGCGTTGGTGGGCGTGCTGACCATCCTGTTTTCCGCCTTCGGTGTGCCGCTGCTGGTGGCTGATCCCGACCGGGTGAGCTTCTGCTGCGGCATGTACGCAGGCCTCGGCACCGCCGTCCTGGTCATCGGCGTCGTAGTGTTCCTTACCAACTACCGCCTGCTGCAGGATCCCCAAAAACTGCGCGCCGCTTTTATCAAAGATACCGACGAGCGCACGCGGGAAATTTCCAACCGTACCATGTATGCCGCAGGGCTGGCCATGCTGGCGGTGCTGTATGCGGCGCTTCTGGTCGCCGTGCTGTTCTGGCCGCAAGTTTTCTGGTTCTGCTATGTGCTGGTTCTTGTGTTTGCCGGGCTGATCCTGCTGTTTAAACTCTATTACGAAAAAAAGCTGTGAACACACAGACAAACCGGCCCCGGCCGCTGCTTTGGCAGCGGCCGGGGCCGGTTTCTGTTTTCGGGTTATTGGGCGTTCAGCAGCCCCACCGCACGGCTGGTCCCCAGCCGGTCGGCTCCCAGGTCGAGGAACTTTTCCATATCCTCCACGGTGGAGATG
>JBJEYG010000249.1:0-5432 GCA_051886555.1 Gemmiger sp. | reverse complement strand
TGGCCACAACACTGTTGTAGTTGGGACGGCACCATTTGCCGAACAGGTTCGGAAACCGGTATACCAGTACCGGTGCGCCGGACTCAGCACCATAGGCGAAAAAAAGCTCCTCACCGGCCAGCTTGCTTTTGCCGTATTCGCTTTGCCCGTACCGGCCCAGAAGCGTTGCCTGAATCGAGCTGGACAGCATCACCGGGCAGAGATTGCCATGGCGTTTCAGAGCATCCAGAAGTGTGGAGGCAAAGCCAAAGTTGCCTTCCATAAATTCGTTCTGTTCTTTGGGGCGGTTGACTCCTGCCAGGTTGAATACAAAATCCGCTTCCCGGCACCATTCGTCCAGCAGGGAGGGATCGGTATCCAGGTCGTACTCGAACACTTGCTCAACAACAACGGCGCGGGTACGGTTTTTCCCGTCGCGGATTGCGCGCAGATTCTCGCACAGATTGCGTCCCACAAACCCTTTGGCGCCGGTAACTAAAATTTTCATTCTGCCTCCGATTTTGCCAGTTCGGCCTTGATGTAGTCGGTGGTCATGATTTTGGCAATCGTTTCCTCCACATTCAGGCGGCGGGTGTTATGGCTGGTATAGTCCTCGTCGGCCTGGGTGTGAACCTGACCCTTGACGAAAAATTTATCGTAGTTCAAGTCGCGGTTATCGGCCGAAACACGATAGTAGCTGCCCATGTCCTCACTGCGGGTGCGCTCCTCCTTGGTCATCAGCGTTTCGTACAGTTTTTCGCCGTGACGGGTGCCGATAATACGGGTGCCGGTGTCGCCGAACAGCGTCTGCACTGCCTTGGCCAGGTCGCCAATGGTGGAAGCGTCCGACTTCTGAATGAACAGGTCGCCCGGATTGGCGTGCTCAAAAGCAAACATGACCAGGTCCACGGCTTCGTCCAGATTCATCAGAAAACGGGTCATGTTAGGGTCGGTGATGGTGATCGGTTCACCCTTGCGGATCTGCTCCACAAACAGCGGAATCACGCTGCCGCGGCTGCACATTACGTTGCCGTAGCGGGTGCAGCAGATCACCGGCCCGCCGCGCTGGGCGGACACACGGGCGTTGGCGGTAATAACGTGTTCCATCATTGCTTTGGAAATGCCCATCGCGTTGATCGGGTAGGCGGCTTTGTCGGTAGACAGGCACACCACCCGCTCGACGCCTGCCTCAATGGCGGCATGCAGCAGATTGTCGGTACCTTCAATGTTGGTGCGCACGGCCTCCATGGGGAAGAACTCGCAGCTGGGCACCTGTTTGAGCGCCGCAGCATGGAAGATATAGTTGACACCGGGCATCACGTCGCGCAGACTCTGGGCGTTGCGTACGTCGCCGATGTAGAAACGGACCTTCTGGTAAAATTCGGGGTAATCGGCCTGCAGCTCGTGGCGCATGTCGTCCTGCTTTTTCTCATCGCGGGAGAAAATACGGATCTCCCCGATGTCGGTGGTGAGGAAGTGCTTCAGCACCGTATGGCCAAAGCTGCCGGTGCCGCCGGTAATCAACAGCGTTTTATCCTTAAAAATCGTATCTGCCATGAAAACTGCCTCCTGGTTGGCGGGAATATCCCCGCACTCTCTCTTATAATCTTCTCAATTCTATCATAAAAGTTACAATCTGCCAATACATTGCGCGGGCTTTTTCCTTTCCTGTCAGGGCGGAAAAAATATTTGCCACCGAATTTTCCGTGCGCCGCTGCGCGCAAAGAAAAATAACAGGAACAGGTTTTAAAAATCTTTTGCGCGGCCTGAAACTGCACCGATGCTTTTTGAACGCGCCGTGGTTTATTTTGGCGGAAGAATGTGGTAAAATACTCTCAACATTATGAAAAGGAGCAAAACCCAACCATGCGCGCATACGAACGTTTGCTGAACTATGTAAAAGTGTACACTACTTCCGACGATGACAGCGGAACGCATCCTTCCTCGCTGCGCCAGTTCGACCTGGCAGAGCAGCTGGTGCGGGAACTGAAGGCCCTGGGCCTTGCGGACGCACGGGTGGATGAACACTGCTATGTGTATGCCACCATTCCCGCCACCGAAGGGTATGAACAAGCGAAAGCACTGGGCTTCGTAGCCCATATGGATACCGCGCCCGATGCCAGCGGCAAGGATGTCAATCCCCAGATCCACGAAAATTACGACGGCGGCGACGTGGTATTGCCCGCTACCGGCGCGGTGATGTCTGCCGCACAGTTTCCGTTTCTGAACGGGATGAAAGGCCAGACGCTGATCACCACCGACGGTTCCACGCTGCTTGGTGCTGATGACAAAGCGGGCGTGGCCGAGATCATGACCATGGCCGAACGCGTGCTTGCCGAGGGACGTCCCCATGGCAAGCTGTGCATTGCCTTTACCCCCGATGAGGAGATCGGCGAGGGGGCGAGCCTGTTTGACATTCCTGCATTCGGTGCGGATTTTGCCTACACGGTGGACGGCGGCGACGTGGGCGAACTGAACTACGAAAATTTCAATGCCGCCGGCGCAAAAGTGGTTGTGCATGGCCTGTCGGTACATCCCGGCACCGCCAAAAACACAATGATCAACGCAGCGGATGTGGCCATCGAATTCCATAATGCCCTGCCGGTCTTTGAGCGCCCTCAAACGACCGAAGACCACGAAGGATTCTTTCATCTGTGCAGCATGATCGGCGATGTGACACTGGCCAAACTGGGCTACATTGTGCGTGACCATGACGCCGCCAAGTTCGCTGCCCGCAAGGAGATGCTCACCCACATTGCGGCAATCCTCAACGAAAAGTATGGTGAAGGAACGGTGGAACTGGAGATCAAGGACAGCTACTATAACATGCTGGAAAAGATCCAGCCGCACATGCACCTGGTGGAGAATGCCCGCAAGGCCATACGCAAAGCCGGGGCCGAACCGGATGAAACCCCTATTCGCGGTGGAACTGACGGTGCGACGCTGAGTTACAAAGGGTTGCCCTGCCCGAACCTGGGCACCGGTGGGTTCAACTTCCACGGCGTGTATGAGTGCATCACCGCCGAGAAGATGGACACCGCTACAGAGATTTTGCTGAATCTGGTGGAGCTGTACAAGGATTTCCGCTGAATTCACCATAACAGAAAGGAGGCGGTTGGGATGCTGCGCGGAGAAAGTGCCTTTGATGGCATGCAACCGTGCTTTGTGCAGTCGCGCCTCGGGCGCACCTGTTACTGGGTGTCGCGGCAAAACGGGCAGACGGGCCGTGCGCTGGTATTTCTGCACGGCCTCACTGCCGACCACCGGCTGTTTTCTGCCCAGATGGCGCCCTTCCGCGCCGGACACACTGTACTTGTGTGGGATGCGCCCGGCCACGGCGCGTCGCGGCCTTACCGCGATTTCTCTTACGCAAATCTGGCGCAGGAACTCAAGCGCATTCTGGATGCCGAAAAAGTTGAAAAGGCCGTGCTGGTGGGGCAGTCAATGGGCGGATTTGTGGCCCAGAGTTTTCTGGCCCGCTGGCCGGAGCGGGTGACCGGCTTTGTGGGCATCGACACCTGTCCCTACGGCCCGCGGTACTATTCGCGGTCTGATCTGTTCTGGCTGCGGCAGATGAAATGGATGACTCGCCTTTACCCCGACAAACTGCTGCGCACCGGCATGGCAAAGCAGTGCGGCGCAACGCAGCCCGCCCGCGAGAACATGATGCGCATGCTGGAAAACTATTCCTACGATGAGCTTTGCACCCTGATGTATCTGGGGTTTGCCGGTTTTATCCCCGAAATTGCCGATGTGCGCATCGACTGCCCGGTAACGCTCATCCTGGGCGAAAAGGACCGTACCGGAAAAGTGCGGCAGTACAATCTGCAGTGGCACGAGCGGGAGCGTTACCCATTGTACATTCTGCCCGGCGCGGCGCACAATGCCAACGATGACGCGCCCGGCCAGGTCAACGCCATTCTGGAGGACTTCCTCTGTGCGCTGGGCTGGCGGGAGCCGGTGCATCGGTGAACCGCAAATCAAGCGCGGAGCACCCGGCCCTGGTGGGGCTGCGGCGCTCCGCGCATTTTTTATTCGGTCTCTGCGGTTTCCAATCCGGATTCGTATGTGGAATTGGTATGCCCCTCAAACAGATAGGTCCGGCTTTCGGTGGCGTACAGACGGTTCAGTCCATACCATTTGGCGCGTCCAAGCGCGATGGAATCCTCGGCGTTTTCGCGAATGTCCGGCAGGCCGTAGGCGGCACACCAGCGGGTGTACGGCTCGATGCCGTAGCTTTCAACAACCAGGGAATAGGGGATTTCCTGCGCTTCAGCCGCAGCGACGATCTCCGCCTCGCGGGTACGGTACATGGTGTAGTAGCAGGCGATGTCATACCCGGCGTCGCACAGATGAAACGACCCCACCACGCAGACACAGGCTGCGACAGCGGTTAGGACGCGGCGCAGGCCGGTGCCCTTCAGCTGTACCAGGCAGGCGATGCAGGCGGCCGTCAGCAGAGCAAACACCCCATGGGAGGACCGTTCGTAATATTGCGGGCTGAGCACCATGGCATAGTTGGCGCCCAGGCCGGAAAGCAGCAGCGCGGCAGGCCAGAACAGCCCGGCGGGACCGGGCTTCTGGTAGCATAGAAGCACATACAGCACGGCAAAACCCAGTAGCAACGGCAGCGCATAGTTGGTCAGCATATTGGAGCAACGGAAAAAACGCACCGCATACCGGGTCAAAAACGGCAGCGTGCTGTCCGCCGACATTTCGGTGCGGTTGTAATTGCCGGGGGCCAGCACCAGCAGTGCAAAGCCGGCCAGCGTGCCCGCAAAGCCTGTCCACATCCAAAGCGGGACCTTCTGCTTTTGCTGAATCATAAACCCGATGCAAAGTACCATGCACACCAGTACGCCTGCGCTGGTGTTTTCCGACAGCCAGCCGGTGAACACGCCGCCCAGCGCCATGGCAACTGCCAATTTTGCGCCGCCCGCAAAGGGTGCTTGCAGGTAATACCGCCAGGGCAGCAGATAAGCCAGGCATCCGAGACTTGCCCACAGGTAATTGCAAGATCCGCACATCCACAGGTTGGTCTGTCCGAAAGCGGGTGAAATTTCCCACAGCGCCGCCTCAATCAGCGCAAAAGCCAACACGTCGTACCGCCCCGAACGGCGGCCCCGCGCCAGACGGTAGATCACCAGCCCAAGGCCCAGATAAGCGGCGGCATTGCAAAGGTTAAACAGCATTTTGGGGAACATAGTGAACGCCTGAGCAAAGAACTTGACCACCACCCGGCCGGACCACTCGCGGTAATGGAACGAAAGACTGCTCAGAAGTTGCGGCAGACTGTGCAGCCGCTCACCGGTATCAAAGGCGTAGGCGAAAGTAAAGTCATCGGCCAGATAGGGTGTTAAACAGTTGAACAACAGCATGACAGAAAACACCAGCGCAGCCGACACCAGGAACAGCCGTTTGCGGCGGGTGAAGGAAACGGAAGCAGGGGTCAT
>JBJEYG010000248.1:0-5434 GCA_051886555.1 Gemmiger sp. | reverse complement strand
CCGATCTGTTTCAGGCCGCTCTCTTCATTGTACATGTCGGAGAGCTGCGGCATCTGCTTGAACGCAGCGGCCAGCGCTTCGGGCGAGTTGTCAAAATTGGCGGTGCCCTGTACGCGCAGCCACTCGCCCCGGTCATTGGCGGTGCAGATTTCCAGGTTGGTATTGTCCAACAGCTGCTTGTAGGCGGCCTTGTGCTTGCCGATGGCCAGGCACAGATGGCCGTTGTACCACATAGCGAAGCCAAGCGGACGCACCCTCGGCAGGTAGCCGTCCACCGTGGCCAGATAAAATACCGGGTTGTCTTTCAGAAAAAGCATCAGTTCGTCCATATGTGTCCCTCTCTTCGCCGCGCTGCGGCATCACGGTTGCAGGTTTTCTTACTGCAATTATAGCGCGGTGCGCGGCGCTTTGCAAACCCCAGTTTACAGCGTTTTCAGCGCGGCTTTCAGCCGTTCGGCGGCCACGCGGGTCTTTTCTGCGTCGCCGAAGGCGGTCAGGCGGAAATACCCCTCGCCGCAGGCGCCGAAGCCCGCGCCGGGCGTGCCCACCACATTGGCAGTTTCCAGCAGCCAGTCGAAGAAATCCCAGCTCTTCATACCGGCGGGGCAGCGCAGCCAGATATACGGGCTGTTCTTACCTCCGCAGTACCACACGCCCGCCTCGTCCAGCGCTCTGGCGATGACGGCGGCGTTGGCGCGGTAGTAGTCCAGATTCTGCTGGATCTCCTTCATTCCCTGCTCGGTGAACACCGCCTCGGCGCCGCGCTGCACCACATAGGCCACACCGTTGAATTTGGTGGTCTGGCGGCGCAGCCACATCTTGTTCAGGCTCTGCCCGTCGCTGACGATCTCCTGCGGCACGATGGTGTAACCGCAGCGCGTTCCGGTGAAGCCTGCAATTTTGGAGAAGCTGCACACCTCAACGGCACACTCGCGGGCGCCCTGCACCTCATAGATGCTGCGGGCCAGCCCCGGTTCGCTGACAAAGCACTCGTAGGCGGCGTCAAACAGGATCAGCGCGTTGTTGGCCTTTGCCCAGGCCACCCACTGTTCCAGCTGCTCCACCGTGTAGGTCGCGCCGGTGGGGTTGTTGGGGCTGCACAGGTAGACGATGTCCGCGTGAACGGACGCGTCCGGCATGGGCAGGAAACCGTTGTCGGCGTTGGCCGCCATATACAGGATGCGGCGGCCGGCCATCACGTTGTCGTCCACATAAACCGGGTAGACCGGGTCGGGTACCAGCACGGTATTGTCCACATCGAACAGATCCAGCAGGTTGCCCAGATCGCTTTTGGCGCCGTCCGAGATGAAGATCTCGCTCAGATCCAGCGCCACGCCGTGGCCGGCGTAATATTTCTGAATGGCCTCGCGCAGGAATACATAGCCCTGTTCGCTGGGGATGTAGCCGTGGAAGGTCTCTTTATGGCCCTGTTCCTCCACCGCCTTGTGCATCGCTTCCACCACCGACCTGGCCAGCGGCAGCGTCACGTCGCCGATGCCCAGACGGATGATCTCCTTGTCGGGGTGCGCCGCCTGGTACTCGTTGACCTTGCGGCCGATGGTGCTGAACAGGTAGCTTTCGTTCAGCTCGGAATAGTGCTTGTTCAGTTTCATGGTTTTTCCTCTCCCGTCCGTTTTTTATTACAATCTCTGTCCTTTGGGAAACTTCGTCATTCCACCTCGGCGGCGCCGGTGTAGGCGGTCACCGCGGGGCCGGCCATCAGCACGGTGTCATCGTCCAGAACGGTGATCTCCAGTTCGCCGCCCAGCAGAGCCACCCGCACCGGCGTACCGCGTGCGCAGCGCCCCCGCAGCACCATGGCGGCGGTGCAGGCGCAGGCGCCTGTGCCGCAGGCCAGCGTCTCACCGCTGCCCCGCTCCCACACGCGCATGGTCAGGTGATCGGGCGCGTCCACCCGCACAAACTCGGTGTTGGTCTGTTCGGGGAACGCGGCGTTGTGTTCAAACGCCGGGCCGATCTGCGCCAGCGCGGCGCCGGTGGGCGGATCCTGACATTCAATGACGCAGTGGGGGTTGCCCATGCTGACGCAGGCGGCATCCCAGGTTTTGCCGCACGCTTCCACGGCCGCATGGACAAGCGGCCCTTCCCCCAGGCCCACGGCGGGCAGATCCGCCGCCATGGCGGAAAACCGTCCCATATCCGCCTGCCAGAATCCGGGGCACAGACGCCGGAGCACCTTGCGGCCGGCCAGGTGAGTGTCGATCTGAAGGACGTTTTTCCGCACTCCGTGCGTGTACAAAAATTCAGCCACACAGCGCACGCCGTTGCCGCACATTTTTCCCTCCGACCCGTCGGCGTTGAACATATACATGGTGGCGTCGGCATCCGGCAATGTGGGCGGGCAGATACAGATGATGCCGTCCGCCCCCACGGCGAAATGCCGGGGCGAAAGCCGGCGGCTCCACGCGGCAATGTCCGCAGGCAGGCCGGTGGCGCGGCAGTCCAGGTAGATATAGTCGTTGCCCGCGCCCTGCATTTTGGTAAATTCAATGCGCATACAAAAGCGCCCCCTTTCCCTCTGATTTCTCCATTATACCCGCAATGCTCCGCCCGCACAAGAAAAAGCCGCGAAAAAGTTTGCCGCCGCCTTGACAAGCGAATGTGGATACGATATAAAAAATATGAACCACTAAAAATTAAGGAGACTGCGGATATGGAATCTGAAGTTTTTGAGCGTATTCAAGAGTATCTGGCCGATCAGCTGGACGTTGCCCCCGGCGACATCACCATGGACAGCGACATTGTGGAGGATTTTGGCGCCGACAGCCTGGACGTAATTGACATGATCACCACGCTGAGCGATGAGTTCGGCGTTGAGATCCCCGATGAGGACATCGAACTGTTCCACACCGTGGGCGACGTGGTCAAGTACGTGGAAGATCGCATCTGAAACTTTGTACTCCCCTGCCGCCCGGCATGTGTGGCAGGGGCATTTTTATTGCGGGGCCTGCCCCGGAAAGAGTGAGGAAACATGGAAAACAAGAAAAAAATGGTGGAAGCCATTACCGCGCAGGAAGTGGATTTTGCCCAGTGGTACACCGACATCTGTACCAAAGCCGAACTGGTGGAGTATTCCAGCGTGAAGGGCTTTATCATTCTGCGCCCCTATGGCCAGGCCATCTGGGAGAATATTCAGCGCCTGATGGACGCCCGTTTCAAGGCCACCGGCCACGAAAACGTCGCCATGCCGCTGCTGATCCCCGAAAATCTGCTGAAGAAGGAGGGCGAGCTGGTGAACGGCTTCGCCCCGGAGGTTGCGTGGGTGACCGCCGGCGGCAGCGAGCCGCTGGAGGAGCGCCTTGCCGTTCGCCCCACCAGTGAGACGATGTTCTGCGACCACTGGAGCCGTGTGCTGCACAGCTACCGCGACCTGCCCATGAAGTACAACCAGTGGTGCAGTGTGGTGCGCTGGGAAAAGACCACCCGCCCCTTCCTGCGCAGCCGTGAATTCTGGTGGCAGGAAGGTCACACCATCCATGAGACCGCCGAGGAAGCCCAGGCCGAGACCGCGCAGCAGCTGAACTGCTATGCCGATTTCTTTGAGCAGGAGCTGAACATCCCCGTTGTCAAAGGCCGCAAAACCGACAAGGAGAAGTTTGCCGGCGCCGAGGCAACCTACACCATCGAGGCGATGATGAAGGACGGCAAAGCGCTGCAGAGCGGCACCAGCCACTACTTCGGCGACAAGTTCTCCCGCGCATACGACGTGACCTTTGCCGGGCGCGACAATACCCTGCAATACCCCTTCCAGACCAGCTGGGGCACCTCCACCCGCATGATCGGCGCCATTATCATGGCCCATGGTGATGACGACGGCCTGATTCTGCCGCCGGCCATCGCACCGTACCAGGTGGTCATTGTGCCGGTGGCCGCCCACAAGCCCGGCGTGCTGGACAAGTGCCGCGAGCTGGCCGCTTCGCTGGGCAAGGTCGCCCGGGTGAAGCTGGATGACAGTGACAAGCAGCCCGGCTGGAAGTTTGCACAGTGGGAGATGAAAGGCGTGCCCCTGCGCATTGAGGTCGGCCCGCGTGATCTGGAGAAGGGCCAGTGCGTGCTGGTGCGCCGCGACACCCGTGAAAAGCAGTTCGTCAACCTGGACGACCTGGCGGCAGTCATCCCGCAGCAGCTGGACGCGCTGGCCAGGGATCTGTACGACCGCGCCCTTGCCAACCGCGAGGCCCGCACCTGGAGCGCCGTCACGATGGATGAGGTGAAGGCCCTTGCCCGCGAAAAGACCGGTTTCATTAAAACGATGTGGTGCGGCGACGAGGCCTGTGAGGAAGCCATGAAGGAACAGGCCGGACTTTCCAGCCGGTGCATGCCCTTTGAACAGGAGCGCCTGTCCGACGTGTGCCCGGTGTGCGGCAAGCCCGCCAAAACAATGGTCGTGTGGGGCGTCGCATATTAAAGAACTTCCGGGGGACGCCGTTTGTTCGGCGCCCCCCTTTTTGATTGGACCGGGGGATGACCGTGACTGTTTTGTTGACTCTGCTGTTCTATCTGCTGGGCATGGTGGCAGCCTCGGCAGGCAGCCGCCTGACCGGGCGCTGCGCCACCTGGTGCTGTGCGCTGTGCGGGTTTCCCATGTGGGTGGTGAACGGCACGGCGGTAAGTCTGTGTACCGTGCTGCCCCAGCTGATGCTTGCGTTTCTGGCCGCCGGTATGGGCACTACGGCGCTGGCCGTGGGCTGCGCTGTGGCGGGCGCCGTGGCCGACCTGGGGCTGGTGTTTTCGCTGTGCCTGCTGCGCCGGGACGGCATGGTGGCCGACCGCAAGGAGTTCCTGCATAAGACAGTGATTCTGATTCTGGCCTGCCTGGTGCTGGTACTGTTCGTGCGCGGCGGCACGCTGAGCTACACCGGCACCGGCCTGCTGATGTTTCTGTTTGTCGCGTCCGTGCTGGATAGCATTGTATGCCAGTACCGCTTTTCCTATGACGAGGATGTGGAGTGGATGGTCACACATAGGCCGGGCGGCATGGGGGAGGCCCGGCCCGCACGCACGTCCGCCGGGCTTACCCGGCATGACACCATGCAGTTCCCCGCCATGAACATTGCCAACTCGCTCAAAAATCTGCTCGGTGTGGTGCTGGGGTTGGCGGTACTGGCGTGCGGTTCGCTGCTGCTGGTGTTCAGCGCGGTGCTGCTGGCCAACCGCACCGGCACAATTCAGGCCATTTGGGCGGCCACTCTCATCTCGTTGGGATTCTGCCTGCCCATGCTGGCGGAGGTGTTCCACCATCCATTTGGCAGTATCTGGAAGCGTTTCGCGCAGCGGTGCCGCATCTATCCGGAGTATTCGCTGCCCATGCAGGTGCTCAACAACGCAGTGCTCAGCATCACACTGGTGCTGCCGGTCAGCAGCCTGATGTACCGCAAGCGTCTGCCCATCGGCGCCCAGTTCCGCACCTATG
>JBJEYG010000247.1:0-5457 GCA_051886555.1 Gemmiger sp. | reverse complement strand
CGCCTTTCGTTTTGTTCTGTCTTTATTATAGCGGCAGTCAGATACGATAATTTGTACTTTCAATAGTCTTGGCAGCGTTAGCAGGGTGTTTTATTGTACTTTCAAAATCAACTCCCGGGCATACACAGCTGCCCGCGCAGCGATTGCATCACCCACAGCACAAACCAGCACAAAAAAAACCACAGCACGGTGTATTTGGGGCAGATCAGTCCGCCCAGATTCCCCCATTCCCTGCTGTAATCCCATACTTTTAGGTGAAAAAGCCGGGTACAAAGCAGCCCGGCTGCCAGCTCCACCCCGGTGACGGCTACCGCGCCCAGCGCAGCGCACACCGGCAGCGGTGCGCTGACCCGGCAGGCGATGCCGTCCAGCAGGCACAGGCATACCCCGCCTGCCAGAAACATCGTCCAGTGGCTGGATCCGCGCCAGGCAAATTCGGTGGCCACATAGGCCGCGCCTCCCAACAGAAACAGGCAGCACTTTTCCAAAACGATCATCCCCCCGCGCTTAGTTTGCGCAGGGGGATGGTTTGTTATTGGTTTGTTACCAAAACGGAATTATTTGGACAGCTGTTTGAGCAGATTGCTGCGCATATCCCACAGCTTCTGGCTCAAGTCCACATAGTAGCCGTGCGGGTTCTCAAAGCGCTTGACCTCGTCCCACAGCGTGCCGATCTGCGCTTTGCAGAAGCTGCGGATGTCGGACAGGTTGGGCGATTCGTACACACGCACACCGTCCTTGTAGATCTGGGTGGAGATGCACTTTGCCACACAGTTGACATAGGTGCATTCCTTCCAGGTTTCCACCGGATCGAACAGCGTAATGCCGTGTTTGGTGGAAACTTCCTCATCGGCCAGCGTGATCAGATCGGCCATTGCCTTGCCGTCGGCATCGTAAATACGCCACACCTTTTTCAGGCCGGGGATGGTCATTTTTTCCGCCGACTCGGACAGCTTCATCTTGGGCACATACTCGCCGTTGTCACCGCGAACGGCCGCCAGCTTGTACACGCCGCCGAACACCGGATCGCTCTTTGCCGTGATCATGTTTTCACCGATACCGAAGCTGTCCACACGGGCGCCCTGGAGGATCAGGTCGCGCACCAGGTACTCGTCCAGGCTGTTGGAGGCGCAGATGGTGCAATCGGGGTAACCGGCGTCATCCAGCATTTTGCGGGCCTTTTTGGAGAGATAGGCAATGTCGCCGGAGTCAATGCGGATGCCTATCGGACGCTTGCCCATGGGTTTAAGCACCTCGTCGAACACACGGATGGCATCGGGGACGCCGCGCTTAAGCACGTTGTAGGTATCCACCAGCAGAACGCAGGCGTCAGGGTACAGTTCGGCATACTTTTTAAATGCCTCGTACTCGGTGGGGAACATCTGCACCCAGCTGTGGGCCATGGTACCGGAAGCCGGAATGCCGAAATCGCGGGCGGCCATCACGCAGCTGGTGGAACCGCAGCCGCCGATGTAGGCGGCGCGTGCGCCGAAATAGGCGGCATCGTACCCCTGGGCACGGCGTGCACCGAATTCCATGACCGGACGCCCGGCAGCAGCGCGTACGATACGGCTGGCCTTGGTGGCGATCAGGCATTGATGATTGAAGGTGACCAGAAGCAGCGTTTCCAGCAGCTGACACTCAATGGCCGGCCCTTCCACCGTAACGATAGGTTCATGGGGGAAGATGGGCACGCCCTCTTCGATGGCCCAGATATTGCAGTGCAGCTTGAAGTTGCCCAGATAGGTGAGGAACTCCTCGCTGAACACCTGTGTGGAGCGCAGGTACTCAATGTCCTCGTCGGTGAAAGCCAGGTGATCCACCGCGTCCATGAACTGCTGCAAGCCCGCCATGACGGCGTAACCGCCGCCGTCCGGCACGCGGCGGAAAAACATGTCGAACACAGCCCACTTGTCTTCATAACCCTCGTCCAGGTAGCCGGCCGACATGGTCAACTCATAAAAGTCCGTCATGGTGGTAAGGTTCCGTTTTACATCCAGCATAGGTCTTCCCCCTTGGAGCGTCCCGTCCGGCGGCGCTCTGTGTGTAATGTGAATTTTATTTTCAAGGGCCGCACGGCCCGAAAATCAACGTTTTTTCTTTTTGCCGCCGGGGTCGTTCATGACAGTGGCCGAAACCCACAGGAAGGCATACAGCATCACCACAATGACCGTGAGCAGCACCACCAGCCGGAAATACCGGCCGGAGAAGAACTCGCCGATCCGGGTGAGTGTGAACAGCACGGCGTTGCGGTTCACGTCGCTGCCGGCGATCAGATCCACCGTCCCCAGAAGCTGGCCGTTGATGGACAACGTTACCGTGCCCACCACGTCGCCCTGTTTGATAGGGGCGGCAACCGACTCAGGCAAATCGAAGGTCTGGTCGGTAAGCGCGCCGCCGCCGTCGGCGGGCAGGAGTGTCATCATACCGTCCGCCGGGTACAAAAGCAGTGTATCCGTCTCGGTGGAATACAAAATGGGGATCTCGGTGATTGCCTGGGTGGTGTCCAGTGCGGTGGAGATGGTGAAGGTCTTGAACACCCAATCCATCAGGCGGCCGGTCTCACGCAGGGCAGGCAGCGGCTTGACGGCCGCGTCCGCGTCAGCCGAATAGGGGCTGTGCAGTACAACGCTGATGTAGCTTTCGCCGTTGGAGGTATGCCAGCCCGCAAAATTCTGCCATTCGCCCAGCGTGCCGGTTTTGCCGCCCTGGGTATAGGAACGGTAATAGGAACTGTCGGGGAAGATCATCTTGTCGGTGGCATAGATGGTATAGGGCGATTCGTGGTGGCTGTTGGCGGGCATCTGGTAAGAGGTGGTACCCGCGACCTCCACATAAGCGTCGTACCGGTAGAGCGCGCGCAGAATCAGATACGCGTCCCGCGCGGTGGTCAGATTGCCTTCGTCCAGGCCGCAGGGATCGGTGAACACCGTGCCGGTGCAACCGACCTTGACGGCTTCCTCGTTCATGCGGGTCACAAAGGCGTCGATATCGCCTCCGCCCATAAAATCCGCCACGATATAGGCGGCCTCGTTGGCGCTGGGCAATTCCATCGCGTACAGCAACTGCCGGAGCGTCAGTGTTTCGCCCCGCCAAATGTCGGCGTTGGAAGCGTCCTTGCCGTAAAGATAGTCGTAAATGTAACCGGGCGCAGTTACCGTCACGGTATCCAGCTGATCCTCATAGGTCTGCAGCATCAGCAGCATGGTCATCATCTTGGTCAGACTGGCGGACTGAAGCTGCTGTTCGCTGTTTTTCTCATACACCACAATGTTGGTATCGGTGTTGACGATGTAAGCGGACTCGGCCGCCACCTCAAAATCCGGCTCATAGCCCTCGGTGGCAAAGGCAGGCACGGACAGCACCGCCGCCAGCACCATCATCACTGCGCAGGAAAGGAGTTTTTTCATAGACAAACGTTTCCCTCTGAAGGTTTTCGGCAGCACCGCGCAACCGCCCGGCTATGGGCTGCGCGGCCATCCCGGTATGAATAATTCAGTATAACAAAAAAGCGGCGCGCTGAAAAGGGAATGCCACAATTTTTACACTTTTGCCATCAATTCATCGCCCCGGCGCGCTCAAACAGAGCTTCCACCCGGTTGGCCAGTACCTCATGCTGCCGCAGCTCGGGGTCGTGGGACAGAAGGTTCTTCGCCTCTTCCTGCGCTACCTTCAGCGTGCGGGTATCCCCCACCAGATCGGCCAGTTTGAGCGTGGGCAGGCCGTGCTGGGCCTCGCCGAAAAAGTCGCCGGGGCCACGGGTTTCCAGATCATATTTGGCCACCGCAAAGCCGTCCGCTGTGTGGCACAGGAAACTCAACCGCTGGCGCACCGCCTCGTTTTCGTGGTCGGACACCAGAATGCAGCAGGAGTCCGCCGCGCCGCGTCCCACCCGGCCGCGCAGCTGGTGCAGCGCTGACAAACCGAAACGCTCGGCGTTTTCCACCACCATAACGGTGGCATTGGGAACATCCACGCCCACTTCGATGACGGTGGTGGAAACCAGCACGTCCAGCTCTCCCGCCTTGAACGCCTGCATAACTGCGTCCTTCTCCCTGGGTTTGAGCTTGCCGTGCAGCAACCCCACCCGCCGGCCGGGCAGCAAGGGTTTGGCGGTTTCCTCATAGTATTTTTTCACCGCCTGCATCCCGGCATCCAGTTCATTTTCCTCAATGGCGGGACAGACGATATATACCTGGTGTCCGGCAGCAATCTGTTTTTCCAGGTATCCATACATGTCGCGGCGCTTTTTGCCGGGAATGAACCAGGTTTTGACCGGCTTGCGGCCGGGAGGAAGTTCATCCAGCACTGAAATATCCAAATCGCCATACATCAGCAGTCCCAGCGTGCGCGGAATGGGCGTGGCGCTCATCACCAGAAGATGCGGATTCCGGCCCTTTCCGGCAAGGATCCCCCGCTGACGCACCCCGAAGCGGTGTTGCTCGTCCACCACCGCCAGGCCCAGATTTTTGAACTGTACCTGGTCGGTCAGCACTGCATGCGTCCCCACCACCAGGCCGGCGCGGCCGTCGGCAATGGCTGCCAGCGCGACCCGCTTTTCGGCAGCTTTCATGCCGCCCACCAGCAGCGTCACGTTGATGCCGAAAGGCTCCAGCCGGTCGGCCAGACCTGCGGCATGCTGCCGCGCCAAAATTTCGGTGGGCGCCAGCAGTGCGCTCTGCCAGCCGTTTTGCGCGGCATACCACACCGCCGCAGCGGCCACCAGCGTTTTGCCGCTGCCCACGTCCCCCTGCAGCAGCCGATTCATAGCGGTACCGCTGCAAAAGTCGTTCACAATCTCGTTTATTGCACGGCGCTGCGCGTTCGTAGGCGCATAGGGCAAGCTGCGCCAGAAGGGCGAAAGATCCAGCCGGCGCATGGCAGCGCCGCTTTTGCCCCGGCCATGGCCCCGCATCAGAAAGATGCCCAGCTGCAGCGTGTACAATTCCTCAAAAATCAGGCGGCGGCGAGCGGCGGCGGCCTCCTCGGCTGTTTGGGGCGCATGGATGGCCCGCACCGCCTGCGCCTTGGGAGGCATACGGTAACGGCTCAGAAGTTCAGGCGGCAAAGGTTCGGGGATCTGATCCACCGCTTCCAGTGCGTTGCGCACACATTTGACAATGCGGCCGCCGGGAAGACCCTCTGTGGCGCCGTACACCGGGACCAACGGCGATTCCCCAACCTGTGCTTCGGTGCGTACCAGCGGATGCAGCATCTCACGCCGGGTCAGTGTTCCCCCCACTCTGCCTTCAAAGTAGTAGGCCGTTCCGGGAACCAGGTTCTCGGCTGCGTAAGGCGTGTTGAACCAGCTCAGACTCAGCGTTCCGGTGTCATCGGCGGCCAGCACCTTGCTCAGCGTTCGCCCCCCGCTGATGCGGCGGGCGGTATCTTTTTGCAGCACAGTGGCTCGCACACAGCAGTCGGTATCGAAAGGAGCGCTCTCCACTGTGTAAGGTT
>JBJEYG010000246.1:0-5463 GCA_051886555.1 Gemmiger sp. | reverse complement strand
CGATCTAACCAACTCATTCACAAAATCTCATAAAAAGGAGGACTATGTGATGAAAACCCTGAGTAAGAAGATCCTGACCGGTTGCATGGCTCTGGCAATGGCCTGCGCTATGGCAATTCCCTCTTTCGCTGCGGAACCCCAGACGCGGTCGGCAACTCCGAATCAGTCCTATTCGTTCCAATCCTGCGAAACGGGTACCTACCTGACGGCAAGCAGTGGCACGCTTTGCCTTGGTGGGGCCACCAAGTGGACGCCACGCTATTACAACGGTGTGGTCAAGCTCTACTATCAAACGGGTGCGAACAGCAACGGTATGGTGGCCACATACAATTATGGGCCGGTTAGCCTCACCGCAGCTACAACCGAAAATAGCCGAACCTCGATCGACATTCTGACCGTTAACAGTGTTCAGCATCGGATCTATTTCAACCAAAAGAATGTTTATATCTCGTCTTACGGCGGCAATGTTCAGACCAACTGGTATGATGAATCCGCTGCCGGGTTGAAGTGGAATCTCGCCGCATACGTCTAATTCATGCGGTTGCGGCTATGAATCCGCAGTGTTTCATAGTGTAGCAAATCATATACAGTTTCCTCCGAATTCGCCCACAACACATGAATTCGGAGGTAACTTCTATTTCAAGGCATTATGAGTTATTGGCATCTCTTCATAAATGCAGGAGGTCATGTATGGTGGTGAAAATCAAAAGTCTGCAACAAACGATTATCATGATTTGTTCGGCGTTTTTTATCTGTCTCCTCTTATCAAGCTGTGAGAAAAGCTCATCGTCTGCTGTTGCCAGCGCGGATGAACCCCCTGTCGTCAGCACGGAAGAAGGCGCATCACGAGTTGATATCGGCAGTATGGCGAATACCACTGCCTTTGCAGATCTTTCTGATTTTTCTCAAAAGGGGAACCTTCGTCTATTACAGGTTGATGCGTATATTGATGGCTATGCATCTGACGAGGGTTACTATCGAATGGTTCCCCGCGCCGATGGTTCCAACAATCTATGTTATATTGATTTTGCAACCAAGCAAGAAATTTATCTTTGCAGTCAACCCAACTGTACCCATGACAATAATACCTGTACTGCTTGGTTCCCCACTGTAACAGGGTTACACCTACCTATACCAGTTGGAGACCGGGTAATCCTTATACATGGCGGCGCGTCAGGGTACGAAGAGGTTCTGGGGGACGACAGTCTGCCTCACATTGACATTATGCAGCCTGATGGAAGCGACAGGAAAACCATTTTTACATTTCCCGCTTCCAGCAGTATTGCCCCACTGGTTATGGATTCACTGGCGTGCGATGACGAGTATGTTTATTTCTGCGTAGAAAATTATTCTGCCGAGGCCACGACGCGCACACTTTGTGCGGTCAGCTCCCAAACCGGCCAAGTCTTTTCGCTGATGAACCTTCCGGAAGTGGAGCAAAAAATTGCGGGCGTGGATGGAACGGCGCTCCTTTTCTCGTATGTGGCGGAACAGTATGATTTGTCACAGAATATTGCGGATGTCGATGTCTCTGTGATGCGCTACGATGTTAGCGACGGGTCGCAAACGCCGCTGTTTTCACACAAATATACCGATGTTGGAACCTGCGGCACGGACGCATATTGGCTGCTGAGCAGCGACGGCGTTCTGCACGGGTATGATTTGAAAACGGGTAAAACTCGTTTTGAAGCGCCTGTATCGTTACCTGACGAGCTTGACCTGACGCAGTTGCATTGCGACGGCCTGTTTGATGGGAAACTTTTGGTTCACGGTTACTATTCCCCTGAAATAAATGAAGCGGGTACACTGCTCTATTATGCAATCAATACGGAGGATGGTACAGTCTCACAGCTAAACCATGAATTTGTGGATGCATGGGACAACCACTCGCCTGGTATTATTGCCGCACAAATTGATGATAACTTTATGTTTATCTATGACATAGATGCAAAGACGATTCAATTTCCTTTTGCAGATGGTTCGACAACAGATATGGAGTATAACGTATATCAGTATGCGTTCATGCCGTGTGCAGATTACTGGAACAATGGCATGGATTACACGCCAATAGCAAAACTTTCGGAAGAATAGAGCGCACATGAACAGGAAGATGCAGAGCAGGCGACTGTCTGGGGTTGTGCTTTTGGTGATCTGGATCGTCATGTTTATTTGGAACAGGATAACCCCTCTCATTGCGGATGATTTTTTCTTTTCGTGCCGCCTGTTTATCCGCCCTGACGGTATGCTGTTCCCGGAAGGCCGCCTGCGCGGCGTGCTCGACATACTGGTCTCGATTAAAAACAGCTATGTCTCGCATAGCGGCCGTGTCCCCGTACAGTTTTTGGTGCAGTTCTTCACCCTTTTGCCGGAAACGGTGTTTGATTTGGCAAACAGTTTTGCCTTTGTGGCGCTGGTTGCCGCGATTGCGCGGTTGGCTGTTCCGGCTGCGACGGATAAGAGCAACGCGTTTGCGCTGTCCGCTGCGTTTGCGGCGCTGGTTCTCTGGGAGGCCCCGGCGTTTGGGCAGGACTACCTTTGGCAAACGGGCGCGGTCAACTATCTTTGGACGATTACAGTTACGGTCGTCTTTCTGATTCCGTTTTACAATCCCGACGTCCTGGCCCGTTCTAACCAAAAATGCGCGGCCTGTTTGTGGTTCGCCGTGGGCCTGTTGTCCGGATGGAGCATGGAAAATCAGAGCGCGATGGGATGCGCCGTTTGCCTGCTGGCAACGGTCTACCGGCTGGCCCACCACGATCGGCGGCGCGGCGTTTTGATCGGCGGGACGGTGGGGCAGCTACTGGGTTTTGTGTTTCTCATGGCCGCGCCGGGCAATTATCGCCGAAGCGCGGGCTATGGGCAAACCGGCATTCCGCTTGGTTTGATTCCTGCACGCGCAGCACAGTATACGCAATCGCTGTGGAATGAACTGTGGTGGCTCGCGATTCCCGCGGTGCTCTTGGCGGTTTATACGGCCGTATCTTCGAAAGGCCGAAACCTGAAAAGTCTAGGGTTCCTCGGCGCTGCGCTGCTGTGTCACTTTTCAATGGTAGCCTCGCCGTCCTATCCGATGCGCACCATGCTCGGCACTATGGTTTTTCTTCTGCTAACGGTTTTGTACAGCGTCCATACGCTACGCGTAAAAGCGCCTATTTTGTCATGGAGCTGTGTGGGGCTGCTGATTGCCGTCCTGCTCCAGTTGCCTGCGGGCATGGGCGATCTGCTGGCGCTCCGCCATCTGACCGACACGCGATCTGCGTACATAGACGATCAGCTGGCGGCGGGAAACCGGGACATCACAATTCCCATTGCGCAGGCAGCCAAAACGCGGTTTCACCCTCTGTGGGGAGACGCCCTTTCCGATTTGATGCAGAACCCCGAAAACGAGCGCAACGTCTCCCTGGCGTTTTACTATGGCGCCGATACAATACGCGGCCGTCCGAATCCAGAACCGTCTGATTCATAGCGCCCGCGAAATGAAAGGGCAGGTGGGATACCATGAATTCAAGTTCCCTGTTGGCAATAGAAAATTTGAAAAAGTGCTATACCGTTCGCAAAATGCCGTTTGGCCGAACGGGTAGCTCAGGCAAGCAAGTCCTCGCCGGTATCTCCCTCACCCTCACCCCCGGCCTCTACGGGCTGTTGGGTCCCAACGGCGCGGGCAAAAGCACGCTGATCGGCATCATCACCGGCACGTTGGCGGCGGATTCGGGCGAGGTGCTCTGGTGCGGCAAGACCGCGCGGGGCATCCGGTTCCGCCGCGTCCTCGGCTATATGCCGCAGCAACAGGGGTTGTACGACAGCTACACCGGACGGCGCTTTCTGGCCTACATGGCGGCGCTCAAGGAAATCCCCCGCAAAGAGGTCCCCGGCGAGGTGGCCCGCGTGGCCGCCGCCGTCAATCTGACCCAGGAGCTGGACAAGCGCCTGTCCGCCTACTCCGGCGGCATGAAGCAGCGGCTGCTGCTGGCCGCCGCCCTGCTGGGTGATCCCAAACTGCTGATTCTGGACGAGCCCACCGCCGGTCTGGACCCCAAGGAGCGCGTGCGCCTGCGCGAGCTGCTGGCGGACATGGCCGCCGACCGTATTATTCTGGTTGCCACCCATGTGGTCAGCGATGTCGAGACCGTCGCCACCGAGGTGATCCTGCTGCGCGCCGGAAAGATTGTCGACGCCGCGCCGGTGCCGGACCTCATTGCCAAGTACGCCCCCGGCCAGGGGCTGGAAGATGTGTACCTTGCAGTATTCGGGGAGGGGGACGGGAAATGAGCCTGCTCACCGCCGAACTGCGCAAGGTCTGGGGCAACCGGGTGTTCCCGATGCTGCTCGCCGTGCTGGTGGCCGCCAACCTGCTATTACTCTGGATGGGCACCCGTCCCACCACCAACCAGCCCTCCGCCGCGGCCTACCGCGCCGTGGGGGCTGATTTGGCTGCCCTGGGGTCAGATATGACCGCCAAGGGCGACTTTCTGCACGACAAGTTCGATCAGACCAAGTCGCTGCTGCGGCTGGATAACTATTACCGCGACCTTGCCTATGGCAACAGCATCTATCTGCAGCACTACCGGGATGAAAACGCCGACCTGTTTGACGCCTGGGAACAAATCTACCTTGACAAGTCTTATACTCTGTACACCGACAGCCTTTCGCTGGACTACACGCTGCTCTCCCAACTGGTCAGTGAGTACGACACGGTGGCCGGGTACACCGATTTTTTGGACAGTGTACAGACCAAGGCGACCCAACTGGCGGGCATCTCGATCTTCCAGAACGACGAGAGCGGCTATGATCTGAAAAACATTGAGGTCACAGCCGCCGTCTATGCCGGCTTGGGCGAAACGACCATTGATTACTACCCGCAAAAAGGGCTTTACACCGCGATTTCCTACGCCTTCACCGACCTGATTCTGCTGGCGTCCATGCTGGTGCTGGCGCTGCTGCTCGTGCGGCAGGAGCGGGACAGCGGCTTGCTGTCGCTGGTGCGCAGCCTGCCCGGCGGGCGGATGCAAACGGCGCTGGCAAAGCTCGGGGCGTTTGCGCTCTCGCTGCTGGCGGTGCTGGCGCTTTTGTACGGTGTCAATCTCGCGTATTGCGCCGCGACGTTCGGCCTTGGCCCGCTGACCCGCACGATCCAGAGCGTACCCGCCCTGATGCGCTGCACGATGCAAATCACGGTCGGGCAGTATCTGTTCCGCTTTTTGCTGGCCAAGTGGGTCGGCGCGTTCGTCATGGGCCTGTGGGTCATGCTGGCCGCGCTCGTTGCCCGCCGCGCCGCCGCCGGCTGGGCCGCTGCGCTGGCCGGGCCGCTCGTGATGTTTGGCATCCGCGCGGCGATTCCGGCCACCAGTCGGTGGAACGTCATCAAGTACGCCAATCTGGCAAGCCTGCTGCAAACCAACGAGCTGCTCGGTAATTATCGCAACCTCTATTGGTTTGGGTCTCCCATCGGTTTGCCGCTCGTTG
>JBJEYG010000245.1:0-5477 GCA_051886555.1 Gemmiger sp. | reverse complement strand
GTAGTCCCGTGAACCGATGTGAAAATAAGGAGGGAGAGCTATGTCCAATGCTACCGTCGCCGTCCTCAAAAACATGCTGTCCAACCTGGATGACGCCAAAAAATACCAGAGCCTGCGCGATGTAATGTCCGCCATGAATGCCCCGGATCTTGCCGCCGTCCTGGAGGATCTGCCCGAGGAAAAGATGCCGGTCCTGTTCCGGCTGATGCCGAAAGATCTCGCCGCCGAAGTGTTCGCGGAACTGAACCCCGAAACGCAGGAGGCACTGATTCGCGGTCTGACTGACCGTGAACTGAAACTGGTCATCGACGAGCTGTTCGTGGATGACGCCACCGACCTGGTGGAGGAGATGCCCGCGGGGGTGGTCAAGCGCATCTTGGCTCAGGCCGCGCCCGACACCCGCAAAATGATCAATGAGCTGCTGAAATACCCCGAAGATTCGGCCGGCGGCGTCATGACCACCGAATTTATGGAGCTGGCCCCCGACATGACCGTACGGCAGGCGCTGGCCAGCATCCGGAAAAACGGTTTCGATAAGGAAACCATCAACAACTGCTATGTGACCCGGCGGGACCGCACGCTGGTGGGCGTGGTGTCGCTGCGTTCCCTGATCCTCGAAAAGGACGAGGATCGCCGTGTGGACGATTTTATGGACACCAACGTGGTGAGCGTCTCCACCGCCACCGACCGGGAGGAAACCTCCCAGATGTTCTCGAAATACGGCTTTCTGGCCATCCCGGTGGTGGACAACGAAAACCGTTTGGTGGGTATCGTCACCATTGACGACGCCATCACCATTCTGCAGGACGAAGCCACCGAGGACATTGCCAAGATGGCCGGTATCGCCCCTACCGACAAGCCTTATTTCCGCCGCAGCCTGTGGGAGCTGTACCGGACCCGCGCGCCCTGGCTGCTGTTCCTGATGGTCAGCGCCACCTTTTCCAGCCTGGTCATCCGCAGCTATGAGGATGCGCTGGCCGCTGTTACCGTGCTGACCGCCTACATCCCCATGCTGACCGACACCGGCGGCAACGCGGGCAGCCAGACCACTTCCACCATTATCCGCGGCCTGGCGGTGGGCGAGATCACCGTGCAGGACCTGCCCCGCATTCTGTGGCGGGAATGCCGCGCCGCGCTGCTGTGCGGCGGCACGCTGGCGGCGGCCAACTTCGCCAAGCTGGTTCTGTTCGATCAGGTGGGGGCAGCGGTGGCCGCCGTCGTCTGCCTGACGCTGGTGTGCACCGTAATGCTCAGCCAGATGATCGGCGGTGCGCTGCCGGTGGTGGCCCGCAAGGTGGGCATCGACCCGGCCGTTATGGCTTCGCCGCTCATCACCACCATCGTGGATACCACCACGCTGCTGATCTATTTCAACTTTGCCAAACTGCTGCTGCACATTTAGTGCAGGATGTGAAACAAAACAGGAGCTTCCGCGCAAGCGGAAGCTCCTGTTTGCGTTATGGGGTTCCGATGCGGCACAAGGCTTCGGAAAATGCGCTGATCTGCTTCACCACCGCGTCATCGCCCAGCGCGGCGCGGTGCTCCTGGTAGGTGCGCAGGCTTCCGTGGATCTCATAGGTCAGCAGCAGCCGGTACAAGGGATTGTCCTCCACCTCCGGATGCGTCTGGCAGAGCGATGCCCAGAGCGCCTGTTCAATATACCGGGGCAGCGCCGACTCCTGCGAGTCGGCAAACAGCACGGAAATTTCCTTCTGGTAGGCTTTGGAGGCACTGAACAGTTCGGCGGTGAACAGCTGCGTGCGGTCCAGAATGGCGTCCGGGTGGCTGATGTGCGCCAGCACCTGCCGTACAACCTCCCTTTGGAGCTGTTCGGACAGGTCGTAAACGTCCCGGTAATGCAGGTAAAAGGTTGCCTTGCTGATCTGTGCCAGATCGGCCAGCTCCTGTACCCGGATGCGCTCCAGCGGTTTCTGGCCGCGCAGTGTAAAAAATGCTTCCCGAATGGCATGCAGCGTTTTTTGTTTGCGTTTGTCCATGCGATCAAACCTCGACGATTTTGCAAGAATGTCAAATAATTGACGGTTGCGGCAAACTGTAAATTGCCGCTGCGTCTGCAATATGCTATTTTGATTATAAAAGAATAATAGACGGCAGTCAAGAAAATCGGCGCGGAGCATTTCAAAAATGTTCCGCCCGCGGCGTATCAGCCGGGTTTGCGGCACAGCGGCGGCGCCGGCTGCTTTCAGGGAGGGATCCGTATGGACATACAGGCATTTTACACCGGGCGCATGTTCGACGCGTACCGGTTTTTTGGCGCGCACCCTTATGAGGGCGGCGTATTTTTTGCCACCTGGGCGCCGGGCGCGCGCAGCATCGAGGTGATCGGCGAGTGGAACAACTGGAAGGGCGAACCCATGCGCCGCAACTGGGAAAGCCTTGGCCCTGCCATCTGGGGCTGTGTCTGCCCGGCGGCGAAGGAGGGGCAGATGTACAAATACCGCATCACCTCGGTGGAGGGCAACGTGGTGGAACATTGCGACCCCTACGGTTTCGGCATGGAGCTTCGCCCCGGCAGCGCCAGCATCGTGCGCCGGCTGCCCGAGAAGGAGTATGCCTTCACCGACGAGGCATGGATGACGGCGCGCACCAAAAATTTTGAGGCGCCGCTGAATATTTATGAGGTACAGGCGGGCAGCTGGCGTACCGGGGAGGACGGCGCCCCCTATACCTACGCCGAACTGGCCGGGCTGCTGCCTGCGTATGCCAGAGAGAACGGGTACAGCCACATTGAGCTGATGCCGCTGAATGAGTATCCCTTCGACGGAAGCTGGGGCTACCAGAGCACCGGATTTTAAGCGCCCACCAGCCGCTACGGAACGGCGGCGCAGCTGTGCCAGCTGGTGGATGCCTGCCACCGGCAGGGGATAGGCGTCATTCTGGATTTTGTGCCGGTGCATTTCGCGGTGGATGCCTATGGTCTGCGCCGGTACGACGGCACCGCGCTGTATGAATATCCCTCCAACGATGTGGGCGAGAGCGAGTGGGGCAGCTGCAACTTTATGCATTCCCGCGGGGAGATCCGTTCCTTTTTGCAGAGCTGCGCCGCCTACTGGCTGGAACAGTACCACTTTGACGGGCTGCGCATGGATGCGGTCAGCCGGCTGCTGTACTGGCAGGGCGATCCGGCCCGCGGCGTCAACGGCACCACGGTGGAATTTTTGAAAAACATGAATGCCGGGCTGCAAGAACGGTTCCCCACCGCCATGCTCATCGCGGAGGACAGCACCAACTATCCCAAGGTGACCGCCCCCGTCGGGTACGGAGGTCTGGGCTTTGACTACAAGTGGGATCTCGGCTGGATGAACGATACGCTGGATTACTTCAAAAAGCCCCCGCTGGAGCGCAAATACCATTTCGGCAAGCTGAGCTTTTCGATGATGTATTTTTACAACGAGCATTACATCCTGCCTTTCTCCCACGATGAGAACGTGCACGGCAAGGCCACCATTCTGCAGAAGATGTACGGCGATTACGACGTCAAGTTCCCCCAGGGGCGGGCGCTGTACCTTTATATGATGGCGCACCCCGGCAAAAAGCTGGATTTTATGGGCAACGAGATCGGCCAGCTGCGGGAGTACGACGAGAGCCGCCAGCAGGACTGGGACATTCGCCGTTACCCCAACCACGACGCGTTCGGCCGTTACCGCACCGAGCTGGGGCAGCTGTACCGCGAACTGGACGCTTTCTGGTGCGGCGAGTTCAACGCCGCGCATTTCCGGTGGCTGGACTGCAATACCGGCGACAACTGCGCCTGCGCACTGCTGCGCAAAGGCAGGGACACCGCCGTGGTGGCAATGTTTAACTTTGACTGTGTGACACTGGAAAATTATGTCGTACCGCTGCCGGGCAGCGGCACGCTCACGCTGCTGATGGACACCGACTGGCAGTGCTGGGGCGGCGCCGCCCCGCGCCCCGGGACGCCCCGCGCCGAACCCTGCGCCGGCAAATTCACCACCGGCCTGGCCGCATACAGCGGCAGGCTGTATTTGTGGAGGCAGGAGCAAACGGTGAGGACCGGTGAGCCGGCCGGGCAGGTGGAACCCCAATAAGATGTTCAAACCCCCGCAGGAGGGCGGGCCGGTTATCCGGCTCGCCCTCCTGCGGGGGTATCCTTATGATGAACGGAGAATGGCGGGAATCAGACGCCGACGCTGGCCTCGGTGACCTCGGTGTCGGCGGGAACATCCTCAAATCCGATGAACCAGAGGATGGTGAAGGTGGCAACAAAGGCGATGGCAGCTGCGATAAGCGCGTTGATGACGTTGGCGGGGTCTTCGCCCACATACAGGCCGATGGCAGCCAGGCCCGCGCCGCCGCCGCCGAAGCGGCGCACGCCGGTGATGCCGGCGTACAGACCGCCCAGCGCACCGCCGATGGTGGTGGCGATGAGGGGTTTACGCAGCCGCAGGTTGACGCCGAACAGCGCGGGTTCGGTGACGCCCAGCAGCGCGGTGACGCCGCCGGAGATGGCCAGCTGACGGAAATCCTTGTTTTTGGTCTTGATGGCGACGCACAGCGCGGCAGCGCCCTGGGCGATGTTGGAGGGCAGGTTGCCGGGTCCGATGATGGTCTCGTAGCCGAGGGTGGACAGCGAGTTGACGTAGGCGGGCAGCAGGCTGTAGTGCATGCCGGTCATGACCAGGAACGGCATCAGACCGCCGATGATGGTGGGAAGCGCCCAGGGAATGACCGCCTCAATAGCGAGCAGCAGGTTCACCAGTGCGTCGCCGATGAAGCTGCCCAGAGGGCCGAGCACACACAGCGAGATGGGCGCCATGATGAGAATGGTGAGCAGCGGCCGAAGAATAAACTTGACTACCGAGGGAACGATCTTCTCGACAAATTTTTCCACGTAGGAAAGCGCGAACACGATCAGAATAATGGGAATGACCGACGAAGAATAGGTGACCATCTTCACCGGCAGGCCAAGCACCGTGACATAGTCGGCGGTATCCTTGAGGGCGCTCAGGTTGGGATGCAGCAGGATGCCGCCCATGAGCATGGCCATGAACTGGTTGCAGCCGAACTTGTTGGCCGCCGATTTTGCCAGGTAGATGGGCAGGAAATAGTAGGATGCGTCGGCAATAAAGCTGAGGAAATAGTACAGGTTGCCGGACTTGTCGATCAGGTTGAACAGCACCAGAATGGACAGCAGCGCCTTGATCATGCCAGCGCCGGCGATGATGGGCATGATGGGGGAGAAAATGCCCGCGATGGTGTCCAGAATGGTGGTCACGATGCCCTTCTTCTCCTCGGGGACAGGGATGTCCGGTTTTTTGCCGGTGTTGAAGTTGCCAAGCTTGAGTACCTCGTTGTAGACGCTGACGACCTCGTTGCCGATGATGACCTGGAACTGGCCGCCCTTGTTGACAACGCCCACCACGCCGGGTACCTGTTTGACCCTGGCTTCATCCACATGGTCCAGCGATTTCAGGTTAAAGCGCAGTCGGGAGATC
>JBJEYG010000244.1:0-5482 GCA_051886555.1 Gemmiger sp. | reverse complement strand
CGCCTGAAAACGGGAAGATTGCACAAGAAGGAGCACGGAATTATGGCGAACAGAGTATTCCAAAATGTCGTCTACCAAATGAAGGATGCGGTAGATCGCATTGTAGGCGTGGTGGATGAGACCGGCACCGTAATTTCCTGTTCGGAGCTGAGCCTCATCGGCGAAATGCGTGAAACGTTTGCAGTGGAGCGCCTTTCCGCCGGCGACGTATTCCTCAAGGACGGCTACGCTTACCACCAGTTCTCCTGTGCTAAGCACAACGACTATGCCGTCTTTGTGGAGGGGACCGACAACATTGCTGAGCAGTTCGCCGCCATGCTGGCTATCAGCCTGCAGAGCATCAAACAGTACCACGACGAAAAATTTGACAAAACCAACTTTATCAAGAACGTCGTGCTGGACAATATCCTTCCCGGCGATATTTACGCCAAAGCCCGCGAGCTGCACTTTGTCACCGACGTGCAGCGGGTGGTGCTGCTCATCCGCGTCACCAGCGGCAACGATATTTCCGCCTACGACGTGGTGTCCGGGCTGTTCCCCGACAAACAGAAGGATTTCGTGTTCAACATTTCCGAGACGGATACCGTCCTTGTCAAGGAGATCAAACCGGACAATGACACCCGCGATATGGAAAAGCTGGCCGCCAGCATTGTGGACACCCTCTCCGGTGAGCATTACATTAAGGCGATCGTGGGCATCGGTACGCCCATCAGCAACGTAAAGGATCTGGCTTCCAGCTTCAAGGAAGCGCAGATCGCCATGGAAGTGGGCAAGGTGTTCGACACCGAGCGCCAGGTCGTGTCCTACGACAATCTGGGCATTGCGCGCCTGATCTACCAGCTGCCCACCACACTGTGCGAGGCCTTCCTGCGGGAGGTGTTCAAGCAGGGCAGCATCGACAGTCTGGATTCCGAGACGCTGTTCACCATCCAGCGCTTCTTCGAGAACAACCTCAACGTGTCCGAGACCAGCCGCGGGCTGTTCGTCCACCGCAATACGCTGGTCTATCGCCTGGAAAAGATCAAAAAGCTTACCGGCCTGGACCTGCGAAAGTTCGACGACGCCATCGTGTTCAAGGTGGCATTGATGGTCAAAAAATACCTGTCCGCCAACCCGGCCAAGTATTAAGCGCAAAGGCGTTTCACCGCCGCGCCGCCCGCAACGGGCAGGCGCGGCGGTAGTTTTTTCCTTGTAAAAATCTTGTGAACGCCCCGGAAAACTTGACGCGGCCCCCGAATGATAGTATTCTAATTAGGATAGGGCAACGCTGCGCCCCCGGTACCGGGCGGCACGGCGTGTCCCGGCGTTTCCCGCGGCGCAGCGCTGCGGCCCATGACGTTGAAACCAGGCAGTATGTAGCATACAGGAGCAGAACATGATCGAATTTGAACATGTGACAAAAGTATATGAGACCCAGAACGACGAAAACGTCGCCCTGGAGGATGTGAATTTACATATCGGCGACGGTGAGTTCGTCTTTATTCTGGGCCATTCCGGCGCCGGCAAGTCCACCTTCCTCAAGCTGATCCAGCGGGAGGAAAAGTGCACCGAAGGGCGGGTACTGGTCAACGGGCAGGATCTGACCACCATGAAAAAGCGCCAAGTGCCCTACCTGCGCCGCCAGATGGGCGTGGTGTTCCAGGATTTCCGCCTGATTCCCACCATGTCCGCCTATGAGAATGTGGCTTTCGCCATGCGGGTAACCAACATTCCCACCAAACAGATCAAAAAACGTGTGCCCTATGTGCTGGGCCTGGTGGGGCTGGGCGACAAAATGGACCGTCTGCCCGACGAGCTTTCGGGCGGCGAGCAGCAGCGCGTGGCGCTGGCCCGTGCGCTGGCCCACAGCCCCAAGCTGATCATCGCGGATGAACCTACCGGCAACATCGACCCGGAGATGAGCTTTGAAATGATGGAGCTGCTTTCCGCCATCAACAGCGTGGGGATCACGGTGGTGGTGGTCACCCACGAGCATGAACTGGTGCACCGCTTTAAAAACAAGCGCGTCATCACGCTGGCCCACGGCCGGGTGGCAGCCGACACCGCCGACCCCACCGTGGCCGAGCAGTATGCCGCGCAGGCCGCCGCGTCCGGCGCGGAGCCGGACGCCCAGGCCCAGCCGTATCTGTAAGGAGGGCAAAAGAACATTATGCGTTTTTCCAGTTTTACCTACCTGGTGCGCCAGGGCCTGCACTCCATGAAGGCCAACAAGCTGATGACCTTTGCCTCCATGGGTGTGCTGACCGCCTGTATGGTGTTGATCGGCGTCGCGTACCTGCTGGGCGCCAATGTGGATGCTATGGTGGACTACATCGGCGACCAGAACGAGATGGTCGTGTACTTGCAGCAGGGCCTGACGGACGATCAGGTGGCCCAGGCGGACGCCGCCATCCGCGCCGTACCGGGCGTGGCGGCCGTCAGCTACGTTTCCCCTGAGGACGTGCTGGATTATTACAGCGAACGGCTGGATTCCTACGCCAACCTGAAGGAAGCCTTCGCCGACGACAACCCCTTCTCGGCCAACTACCGCGTCACGGTGGAGGATGTGGCCCAGATGGAATCCATCCGCGACCAGATGCGCACCGTCGAGGGCGTGGATGACGTCATCGCACCCACCGAACTGTCCAAAACCTTCCTCAGCGTGCAGAAGGCGGTCAACTACGCCAGCTACGGTCTGGTGTTGGTGCTGGCCATCGTCAGTGTGGTGGTGGTCAACAACACCATCCGCATTACGCTGTTCGCCCGCCGCAAGGAGATCGGCATTATGAAGCTGGTGGGCGCCACCAACGGCTTTATCCGGTTCCCCTTCTTTGTGGAGGGCGTTGCCTCCGGCTTTATCTCGGCGCTGCTGGCTTCCGCCGTGGTGTGCGGCGGGTACTACGGCGTGTGCTACTGGTATTCCAATAACCCCAACATCATCTCCAACCTGTTCGGCAACCAGCTGGTGCCGCTGTCTCAGGTCTGGTATATCGTGCTGCTGACGTTCCTGGCGCTGGGCTTTGTGCTCTGCGGCGTGGGCACCGCCACCAGCATCCGCAAGCATCTGGATGTGTGATATGAAAAAGAAGTTGAAACAAAACGGCAAGCGTCTGCTGTCGCTGGCGCTGACGGTGTGCTGCGCGGCCATGCTGGCCATGTCCACCGCAACCACCGCGTACGCCGACGACAAGCAGGAGCAGCTGCTGCAGCAGAAACAGCAGGCCGAAGCTGCGCTGAACGAGGCGAAAAACAACCTTGCCAGCACCCAGGCGCTGATCGACGCCACCGAGGAAGAACTGAAAGCACTGCAGCAGCAGTCCAGCAGCATCATCTCGCAGATCAACGCCCTCAAAAGCACCATCAGCGAGACGCGGGAGCTGATCGACGTCAAGCAGGTGGAGATCGAAAACAAACAGATCGACATCGACAACAAGCAGGCCGAGATCGACCAGCGATGGGGCGACCTGAAAAAGCGCATGTCCGCCATGCAGCGGCTGGACGATGGCGGCAGCCTGTCGGTATTGTCCAACGCGGCCAATCTGTATGAACTGCTGACCTTCAGCAAGACATTGCAGCAGATCTATAACAAAGATACCGAAGTGCTGGGCGAGATGGAGACGGAGCGCGAGGCCTTCAACGCCGAAAAGGCCGATCTGGAAGCCGCCAAGCAGGAACTGGAAAACTATATGGCGCAGCTGGAAGTGCAGAACACCCAGCTGCAAACCAAGCAGTATGAGCTGGCCAGCAACATTGCCAAGGTGGACAGTACCCTCAGCACCCAGGAAGCACTGGCAGAAGCGCAGCAGGCCACCGTCAACGAGAAGGAGGAGGCGTTCAACCGCGCCGCCGACGAGTACGACAGCTACCTGAAAAGTCTCATCAAAAACACCGAGGACAACTACGCCAACGCACCCATCTCCTGCTCGCTCAACTTTATCTGCCCGCTGCCCAGCTACAAGTACATCTCCTGCTACTACGGCGACGGCGGTCACAAGGGCGTGGACTTCGCCGCGCCCGGCGGCACCACCATCCGTGCCATTGCCGACGGCGTGGTCATCACGGTGGAAAACCATTGGAGCTACGGTTACTATGTTATGGTCTACCATGGTACTGACGATAAGGGCAACAGCTATACTTCGCTGTACGCCCATATGAACAGCTGGCCGCCGGTATCCACCGGCCAGACCGTCACCCAGGGCCAGACCATCGGCTACGTGGGCACTACCGGCAACTCCACCGGCAACCACCTGCACCTGGAACTGCGCGTCAACGGCAACCGCACCAATCCGTTGAATTACGTGCCCCATTAAAGAAAGGCAAATCCCATGAAACACAACAAAAAAGTCGTCCGCGCCGTATGCTTTGTCGTCGCGGCAGTTATGATCGCCACCATGTTTTCCAGCGTGGTTTTCTCGCTGGCCAGCCTGGCCTGAAAGGGGAGAATTCCGGCCCGATGAATAAAAAGATCAGTCTCAGCCTGGCGGCAACCATCACGCTTATCGCAATGGCGGTGACCTTTTCCATTACCATGGTGGTCAGCCAGGACATGTTCAACAACACGGTGTCCAGCGTCAAAAACAAGGAACGCATGTACAATAAACTCTCGGAAATTGACAAGTATGTACGTGCCAACGAATATTTTGAGATCAACGATGATGTGCTCAACGATATGATCGCCTCCGGCTATATGCTGGGCATCAACGACAGGTACGCCCGCTATTACTCCGCCCGTGCCTATACCGAGCGGCAGAGCGTGGCCAGCGGCAAGTTGATGGGGGTGGGCGTTTCGGTCATCAAGGACTCGTCCAGCGGCTACGCCCGCATCCTGAAAGTGTACGCGAACTCGCCCGCGTCGGAAAGCGGCCTGCAAAAGGGCGGCTACATCACCGCCATCGGGGATACGCAGGTGAAGAACCTCAGCGATACCGCGGCCATCGTGTCCGCTCTGCTGGGGGAGGAGGGGACCACTGTTACCATCAGCTACCTCTCGCCCGACCGGCAGGAGCAGACCATCCCTCTGACCCACTCCAGCTATAACATTCCCACCGTCGAGTACCAGATGGTCACCGACAAGATCGGCTACGTCAAGATCGACGCCTTCTCCTCCGGCACCGCCAACGAGTTCAAGGCGGCGGTGGAGGCGCTGCAGGGCCAGGGCGCAGCCGGGTTTGTGTTTGATGTGCGTGACAACACCGGCGAGAATCTGAGCGCCGCGCTGGTGGCCGCCGATTACTGTGTGCCTGAGGGCGTCATAGCCCAGAGCCAGACCAAGTCCGGGGTGGAGGATCTGCGCCTGTCTGACGATCAGGAGCTGACCGAGCCGATTGCCGTGCTGGTCAACGGCAACACTGCGCAGGGGGCGGAGCTGTTTGCCGCAGCGCTGCGCAAAATGGGCGGTGCGTCGCTGGTGGGCACCACCACCGCCGGCAAGGGCGCGCTGCTCAGTGAGCCGCAAAGCCTGTCCGACGGTTCGGCTATTTCCATCACCATCGGTCTGCTGCTG
>JBJEYG010000243.1:0-5555 GCA_051886555.1 Gemmiger sp. | reverse complement strand
TGATGGCGGCGCTGGGGCAGGCTTCCAGCAGCAGAACCACTTCCGCTACCATGCCGTTCCAGCCCAGCAGCGCAAACACGCCCACGCACACCGCAGGAATCACCACCATGCGCAGCGCAACCAAAGCCCACAGGCGGGCATTGCGCACGATGCCGCGCAGGTCGCTGGCGGCAATCAGCATGCCGGTAATCATCATGGACAGCGGCGTGTTCATGTTGCTGATGTACTCACAGGGTTTGCGCAGAATTTCCGGCACCGGGATGCGCAAAAAATAGATCACCATACCAAGGAGCACCGCGTACAGAACCGGCGTGTGCAGGATGCTGTGCAGGATCGCCCGGCGGTCGGCCTGGCCGCTGACCATGGCGTAGCCGATCGTCCAAAGCAACAGGTTGAACATGGTCACATACGCGCTGGCGTAGATCAATCCTTCGGCGCCAAACAGTGCCTGAATCAGCGGGAAACCCATATAGGCCGCGTTGGAAAAGATACAGGCGAACCGCTGAATGGGCAGGTTGGCGCCTTTGCTGCGCCAGGTGAGCGCAAAGGTGACTGCCATGCCGATGAGCAGCGCAGCCAGGCTCCAGCCGAACGCGCTGGCCAGGTTGCGGCCGGTGGAACTGTCATACCCGCCTAGGTAGGAATTTACCACCATCACCGGCACGATCAGATACAGCAGCAGGTCGGAAAAGGCTTTTTTGTACTCCGCCTTCACCGCGCCGGTACGGTAGCACAGCGCGCCCGCGAAAATCAGCAAAAACAAAATTACGACCTGTTTGAGTGTGATCACTGCCAGTTCCATGAAGCTTCCCCCAGATAATTCATTGCATTCCCGCCCGAACCGGGCACTACCGCAATCCTAACAGCCCGGCGGCTCCCGCTTTTGGTTATTCGGTTTCCAGATGATTGGCGACCCATTTGATGAGCATATCCAGCGCAACGGCGTTGTGACCGCCCTCCGGAATAATCAGGTCGGCCCGGCGTTTGCTCGGCTCGACGAACTGCTCATGCATCGGCTTGACAGTGGCCAGATACTGGTCCACCACACTGTCCAGTGTGCGGCCGCGCTCCTTCACGTCGCGTACGATGCGGCGCAGAATGCGCACGTCGGCATCGGTGTCCACAAACACCTTCAGATCCATCATTTCCCGCAGTTCGGCCGAAGCAAAGATCAGAATCCCCTCCACAAGAATCACCGGCGCGGGCTGTACCGTCACAGTTTCGTCGCTGCGATTGTGGATGGTGTAATCGTACACCGGTACTTCCACACTGTGCCCGGCACGAAGCTGCTGCAGATGGTAGACCAGCAGCGCCGTGTCGAAGGAATCGGGGTGGTCGTAATTCAGTTTGCAGCGCTGCTCATAAGGCAGCTCGTCGTGGCGTTTGTAGTAGCTGTCATGGTTAATGACGCTGACTTCCTGTTCACCGAAATGCTCCCGCAGGCGGCGGGTCAGTGTGGTCTTGCCGCTGCCCGTGCCGCCCGCAATGCCAATGATTACGGTATTCACAGTCATTCTCCCTTTACACGTCAAACTGAATGGTGCGGCCGGTGGGCTGGTAGGCGCGGTAATCCACACCGGCCAGATGGAACAGGCGGCGGCTGGCCATGCTTACGGGCGTGTCATGGTACTTGTCCGACAGGTAAACGATCTCTTTGATACCGCTCTGGATGATCGCCTTGGCGCATTCGTTGCAGGGGAATAGCGTCACATACACCCGCGCGCCGGTCAGGTTGCTGTGAGCGCTGTTGAGAATGGCGTTCAGCTCGGCGTGGCAGACATACATATATTTGGTTTCCAGCGGGTCGCCCTCACGCTCCCAGGGCATATCGTCATCGTTGCAGCCGATGGGCATGCCGTTGTAGCCCAACGAAAGAATCTTGTTCTCCGGGCTGACAATGCAGGCGCCCACCTGACTGTTGTTGTCTTTGGAACGCATGGCGGACAAAATCGCAATGCCCATAAAGTATTCGTCCCAGCTGATGTAATCCTGACGTTTCATCCTTTTACACGGCCTTTCCGCAGCATTGTACTTTACCACTTATTATATCGATGCCGTGCGCCTGGCGCAAGGCGCGCGGCGAAATTATTCTTCCGCATGGCTGCGGCGGTATTTGCGGCGGGTGGCCTCGCCGCCGCGCAGGTGGCGTTCGGCCTTGTTGCGCTGCAGCACGGCCTGTACCTCGGCCCAGAGCCCGGGGTTCAGCCGGCGCAGGCGGGTCTGGTCCTTCCAGACGGTGCTTTTGCTGACGCCGAACACCGCTGCCGCCGCGCGCACCGTGGCGCCGCTGCCCGCAATGTACCGCCCGATCTCCAGCGCGCGTTCCTCGGGATCTCCCTTCATGCTGCCGCCCCCTTTTGTGCTGTGCTTCTGACAACACGGTATGCGGCAAACGGCAAAAAAAGACCCGCCCGGCGGGCAGGCCGCAGGGCGGGGGAGAGCAAGAAATCATTCGTAGGTGCGCCGTCCGGAAAAGACGCAAAGCGGGTGGCTGCTCTTGCCGGCCTGCATCAGCTGCACGGCGGCGGCAAGCGTCGCGCCCGCGCTCACACAGGCGGGGACGCCGTCAAAGAACAGCGCCTCCTTGGCGGCGCGCTCGGCATCGGGAGTGGATACTTGAAGTACGGTGTCCACCACATACTGGTTGTAATTTTCCGGAATAAAGCCCGGCCCGATGCCCGCAATGCCGTGGTGCCCGATAAAGCCGCCGCTGATGGCGGCGCATTCGCTGGGTTCCACCGCCACAATACGGATCAGGCTGTTCCATGCCTTCAGATATTCGGCGACACCGGTGATGGTGCCGCCGCTGCCCACGCCAACGATCACCGCGTCGATGGAATCCCCCGCCGCCTTGTAAATCAGCGGCCCGGTCACACGGCGGTGGTATTCGGGGTTGTCGTCGTTGGCAAAATAGTTGGTAAAGTACCCGTTGTATTTCTTGGCGGTGTCGGCGGCAACACGCTCCAGCGCACGGCGGCCGCCCCGGTCGCTGCACACCACGATGCGTGCGCCCAGCGCCTGAAGCTGCTGGCGGCGCGCCACCGGCAGCGTGCTGGGTACCACAAGAATGCAGGGATGTCCGGTGGTGGCGCAGCTTACCGCAAGCGCCGCGCCGAAACTGCCCGAACTGGCTTCCACCACCGGCATACCGGGGGTCAGTGTGCCGCGCTCGGTGGCAAGGGCCAGCATCGTCTCGGCCACGCCATCCTTGCAGGTCCCGGTGGCGCCGCCGAAATCCAGATATGCCAGAATGCTCGAAGGCAGCCCATGCCGGCCGCTGAATCCGCCCAGCTCCACCACGGGGCATTTATAAACATCCTGATAATAGCTTCGTAAGATCGCCACGGTGCAGCCGTCCTTCCTGTTTTTGGTGTGTATACTCTGTTATTATAGCATACCCGATGCACGGTTTGCAGTATCCGCGTGCAAAAAAATACCGAATTTTGCGGCATCATTCGGTGCTGATTGCGTTGGGGTAGATGCGTTTCATCACATCGTCGCCGTAATGTTCGTCCAGCCAGACGCTGACGGCGCTTTCCGCAGGGATCCCATGGGCGCGGGCGGTGCTGCGGGCCAGCGCAAACACCGAAACCGTCATGTCTGCCGCCATGAATACAAGCAGACACCAGGTCAGGATTTTACCGGGCTTTTTGGGGATTTTTTCAATCCCTGCCGAGATGGGCGGATAAAGGTATTTGAGCCACACCACCGCCGCGATGCCCCAGAAAAAGCAGTACAGCAGATTGATGCGCCCGCCCAGGTTGAAGGGCAGCTGGCTGTAATCCCAGAACACTTTTCCGAACGCCAGTTCGGTAAACACGCTGCACAAATATTCGTAGGCGCCGCCCAGCACAGTGCCAAACAGGAACAGAAACCCGTCCGAACGGTTGCGGTAGTTGTAGAGCGCCAGCGTTGCCAGCGAGATGGCCAGCCCCCACACAATGCTGAACGGCCCCCATACCACGCTGCTGCGGCTCATCCACACGCCGGCGGTCACACGGCAGAACAGCGTCTCCACAATATCGCCGCAGAACGCGCCCACAAAAAACAACAGCACCAGCTTGTAAAAGCTGCATCCTTCGGCGAATACGGCCGATTGGGGCTTGCGCTGGGATTTCCCGGCCTGCAGGCCGGGATAAGCCTTTGCCATACGGCGGTTGACATGGCCGGTCAGCCAGTTGCCCATGCGAACCGTCACCGCCAGCATGCGGCTGTTGACCTCCTCAGCGGCGGGCAGACGGTCGCCCAGCCCCAGAATGGTCAGCACCGCGCCGGTAGCGTCCAGGCAAATCAGCACCACAGCCACCCAAAGAAGAATGTGGGCTGCGGTACCGGGTACCATTCGGTACAGCGTCAGCAGCAGCGGGTTGACGAATTCCAGGCACAGCGCGCCCACAATGCCCCACAGCACCGAGTATTGCAGGCAGATGTAGCCGTCCAGGTTAAAGCGCTTTCCGGAATAGTCCCACCATTTGCGGCGGCCGATCTTTTCCAGAATACGGGCGGCCGCCCACTCCACACCGGTGCTTAAAATGGCCGAGCCGAGAAACAGAAAAAACCAGGACCCGCGCAGTTCGGGCAGGAACAGGGTAATCAGCACCGCCGCAAAGCCGTACACACAGCATACCGGCCCGCCGAACACGCCGCGGCTGACAAAATGGTGGGTGCGCACGGCGGCAACCACCGTCTCGGCGGCCCAGCCCAGCACCGAATAGGCAAAGAACAGCCACAAAAGCTGGTACAGGTCGTATTCCATAAGTACATCCTCCACAATTTTGATATCCTGGAAATACTACGATTCTACCACAAAAATCTCCCCGGGAATAGCCCGGGGAGACGGTCTGCAAAGGAAAACGGATTTTGCTCAGTTCATACCGTGGGCGTCCTGGGGAACGGCGTCCTCCGCCACTGTGCGGGTACCCTCATAGCTCAGTTCGCCGCCGGTCACCTGACGGAACGCGTCCACCAGCTGTGCGGCGGTAACCGACTCAGCCAACGCGGAATCCATCATCGCCACCATGGCGTAGCGTCCGCTGGCAGCGGCCTTGATGTCGTCTGCCTGTACGCACACCCATTTCACCGGGTCCACGCTGTTCATCACCTGCTCGGCCAGCGCGGCGGCGCCTGCCTCATCCTTGGCGCGCATCAACACCACCGAGTACGCCTGCGAGCCGATCATCGCCTCGCTGACCACTGCGGCATCCAGCGTGTCCAGCTGCTCCGTGCCGGTGTAGTAGCGCATCCAGTCGACGTCGGTGGGATCCACTGCCATGGTCACCACCGAGATCGCCGGGTCGTGTACCGCGTAAATTTCCTCCAGCATGCCGGCAAGTTCGGCGTCCGGCTCGGCAGGCTGTTCCTCATTGCCGGCAGTGTCACCCCCCTCCGATGCGGCGGATTCACTGGTGGCGGATTCGCTGGCGGTGGGCGCAGGCGTTGCCTGGGATGCAGCTCCCGAGGAGGAACTGCGGCAGGCGGCCAGGGAGACCGCCATCAGCGCGGCGGCCAGCAACAAACAGATTCTTTTCATGTGTTTTCTCCTTTTCCATGCAAAT
>JBJEYG010000242.1:0-5577 GCA_051886555.1 Gemmiger sp. | reverse complement strand
TGAGCCGGTAGTCGGCATGGTTATAGACCACCTCGGCCCCCATCATGGCCAGGAACTTATAGAAGCCCTGGGCGGTGGCCCGCTTGAAGAAGGTGTCCGTCTCCCGGCTGGAGCGAACGCCGTAGACCACCTCGCAGCCGTCATGGTAGGCATCCACCATGGCGTCCATGGCGTTGATGTCGTCCTGCCCGTCACAGTCGATGGAGATGGTGATGTCGCACCGGTCACGCGCTTCCATCAGCCCGGCCAGCACGGCGTTCTGGTGGCCCCGGTTGCGGCTCTGGCTGATGCCCAGATAGTGCGGGTCGCTTTGGGCCAGATCGCAGATGATCTGCCAGGTATTGTCCCGGGAGCCGTCGTTGACGAACAGCACGCGGCTGGCGGGGCTGATCTTGCCGAGACCGGCCAGTTCGTTGATCTTCTGCAAAAACAGCGGCGCGGTGATGGGCAGCACCTCCTGCTCGTTGTAGCAGGGGATGACGATGTACAAAATTGGGTCGGTACGATTGTTCATTGGGGGACACCTTTACTTTCTTTTTGGTCGCAGGCCTGCTCGCGCAGACGTGCCTTGTCCAGCAGCTTGAAGCTGCTGCGGTAGGTTTCGATCAGCCCCTCGCGGGACATGCGGCTCAGCTCCCGGGACAGGGCGCTGCGGTCGCAGTTCAGATACTCGGCCAGACCGGCGCGGGTCAGGGGGACGGTAAACGTATCGCTGCCGGCGCGGGCCGCTTCATCCAGCAGCCAGATACACACCCGCGCCCGCAGGCTCTTGCAGATCAGCAGCTCCACCCGGCGGTCCAGCGCAAAATATTTGTCGCTGATGGTTGCCACCAGATTTTGCAGCAGCTGGCAGTGGGCTTCGTGCAGGTTGGGGCAGGGGCGGATGAGCTTCCGGTAGGGCAGATACACCGCCAGACAGGTCCCGTCCGCCAGCACGGTGACGGGACTGTGCTCGCTGGAGCCGGACAGTACGTCCCCGAACACGCCGCCCGGTTCCATGTGGGTGATGGTTACGCTGCCGCCGTCCGGCGTATTCTTGACGGCGGTGACCGAACCTTCCAGCAGAATCCCGATCTCCCGGTTCACATACCCTGCCAGCAGCAGAATCTCGCCTTTCTGGTAGCGGCGTATGCGCGGTGCAAAACAGCGCATCAGCTCGTCCAGCTCGGTGTCGGACATGCCTTTCAGCAGCGATGTGGAACGCAAAAGCGGATAGTAGGGGGTCAGGTCGAACACAGGCGTCCTCCTTTGTTGCGGCGGCAACAGCATTTTCTCTTTTATTATAGTATGATACGCACCGTAAAGCAAGCGCATCCGGGCGACTTTGCCCCGCCTGCGTCTGATTTGTGGGAGGAAGAAGCAGATGATGTTGAAACGTTTTTGCGCCGCCGTGACGGCGCTTGCCCTGTGCGCGGGACTGGCCGCGTGCGGTACTGCCGGCAGCACGGCCGAATCCGCCGCGGGTACGCCGCAGCCGGCTGCGGAAACCGCGGAGACTGCCGAAACGGCGCAGCCGGAGACGGTCTGGACGGTGGCCGGGCTGAAAGGCCCCACCACCATGGGCCTTTGCAACCTGATCGCCGGAAGCGAGGCGGGGGAAAGCGCCGGAAGCTACGAATTTTCCATGTACGGCGCGGCCGACGAGGTGGTGCCGCTGCTGGTGAAGGGCGAGGTGGACGCTGCGGCGCTGCCGGCCAATCTGGCGGCCACGCTGTACCAGAAAACCGAAGGCGCGCTGGAGGTCGCCTGCATCAACACGCTGGGCGTGCTGTATGTGGTGGAGAACGGCGGCGCAGAATATGACTCGCTGGCTGAGCTGCGGGGGCGCACCATTCTGACCACCGGCAAGGGCACCACGCCGGAATATGTGCTGCGCTATCTGCTGACCGCGAACGGCCTGGACCCCGACCGGGACGTGACCATTGAGTATTTCAGCGAGGCCACCGAGGTGCTTGCCCAGGTGCAGGCCCGGGGCGAGGGGACGATCGCCATGCTGCCCCAGCCCTTTGTGACCGGCGCGCTGGCCCAGGTGGAAGGGCTGAACGTCAAATTTGACATGAACGCCGAATGGGAGGCCGTGGCCGGTTCCAAGCTGGTGACGGGCGTTCTGGTGGTGCGCCGGGATGCCGTGGAGGCTGATCCCGCGGGGTTTGCCCTGCTGATGGAGGAATATGCCGCCAGCGTGGAAGCCGCCAACACCGACGTGGAGGGCACCGCCGTCCTGTGCGAGCAGTATGGCATTGTGGCCAAGGCTGCCATCGCCCAAAAGGCGCTGCCCCAGTGCAACATTGTGTTTGAGACGGGCGAGGAGATGAAGGCGGACCTGGAAACCTATTACCGGGTGCTGTATGACGCCGACCCCGCCAGCGTGGGCGGCGCGCTGCCCGGCGACGATTTCTACTATGCGGGCTGACCGGGCAAAACAATTTGTGCGCGCGGCTGCGGCCGTGCTGTTCTGGGTGGCGGCGTGGCAGGCGCTGGCCATGGCTGTGGGCCATGGGGGCGTATTTGTGGCTACACCGCTGCAGACGGTGCAGGCGCTGGCGCGGCTGATACCCACCGCCGGGTTCTGGCAGCGGGTGGCGTTCAGCACGGGGCGGATCCTCAGCGGGTTTGTGCTGGCCGTGGCGGCCGGTGTGCTGCTGGGGGCGGCCAGCGCCCGCTGCGCGTGGGTGAAAACGCTGTTCGCCCCGCTGATGCAGCTGATCCGGGCCACGCCAGTGGCCAGCTTTGTGATTCTGGCGCTGCTGTGGGTGGACGGCAAAAATCTGTCGGTGGTGGTCAGCTTTACCCACGTTCTGCCGGTGGTGTACGCGGGCGTGCTGGCCGGCATTGCGGACACCGACGCCCAACTGCTGGAGATGGCGCAGGTTTACCGCGTACCGCTGCACCGGCGGCTGCGGTACATCTGGCTGCCCGGCGTGTTTCCCGCCTTCTGCGAAAGCTGTGTGGCCGCTATGGGCATGTGCTGGAAAAGCGGCGTTTCGGCGGAGGTGATCGGCCTGCCCGACCATTCGCTGGGCGACGCGCTGTACCGGGCCAAAATCACCCTTTCCACGCCGGACGTGTTCGCCTGGACGCTGGTCATCGTGGCGCTGTCCGGTGTGTTCAGCGCGCTGGCGACCTTCGCGCTGCGCAGGGCCAAAACTGCCCTTTGCGGGGAGGTGTGCGCATGAGCATCTGCGTGGAGCAGCTGTACAAATCCTATGCGGCCAAAGAGGTCCTGCGCGGCCTTACGCTGCACACGGACGGCCCGTTGGTGCTGATGGGTCCCTCCGGATGCGGAAAAACAACGCTGCTGCGTATTCTAATGGGGCTGGAGCCCCCCGATGCGGGGCGGGCGGTGTGCGGCGGACGGGTGGCGGCGGTCTTTCAGGAGGACCGGCTGTGCCCCCAGCTGAGCGCGGAAGCCAACCTGTGCCTGGTTTCGCCGGGGCTGCGGCGGGACGAGGCACGCCGGGAACTGTGCGCGCTGGGCTTTACCGAAAGGGAACTGGCGCTGCCGGCGGGCAGACTGTCGGGCGGGCAAAAGCGCCGTGCCGCGCTGCTGCGGGCGCTGCTGTGCCGCGAGGTGGACACACTGCTGCTGGATGAGCCGTTTACCGGCATGGACGCGGAGCTGGTGCGGGATGCCGCCGCCGTTGCCGTGCGGCTTTGCGCAGGGCGCGACGCCATTCTGGTGACGCACGACGGGACGGTGCCCGCCCTGCTGGGCTGGCCGGTGTACCGGCTGGAAAACGGTACGATCCAATAAATAAGAACGCCCCCGCCGCATTTGCGGCGGGGGCGTTTGGTCTGGTATCAGTCAGGCGGGCGGGCCGGGGCAGCGCCGCCAAGTTGTTGACCGCCGCCAGGGTGATGTACCCGACCCAGCCTGCGCGGATGGTGCGGCGGCAGGGGAACGTCATAAAAGTTCCTCCAGAATGCTGTTCTGCACGATCATGCCGGCGGGTGTCAGGCGCAGGGTGCCGGCGGCTTCGTCAAACTCCGCGTAGCCGTGGCGCACGCACCGGCGCAGGAATTCCTTCTGCGCCGGGGTCAGCGTGCGGCCCCAGTCGCGGCGAAGCGTTTCCAGCGAAAGGCCCTCGTTCAGCCGCAGGCGCAGCATCAGATAGTCCGCACCGTCGCAGACGCCCTCCGGCTGCTCACGCAGCGTTCCGGCCAGGAACGCTGCCGTGTCGGACGGCCAGAAGCTGCGCCTGCCGCCCAGGCAGCTGTGCGCGCCGGGGCCGATGCCCAGGTAGTCGCGGCAGTTCCAGTACAACAGGTTGTGGCGGCCCGCATGCCCGGGGCGGGCAAAATTGCTGATCTCATATTGCCGGTACCCGGCGGCGTTCAGCCGGTCAACGGCATACAGGTAGAAGCCGGCGGCTTCGTCCGGGCCGGGCAGCCCGGCGGGCGGGTGATCCGCAAAGGCGGTGCCCGGTTCCACTTTTAACAGATAGGCGGAAATGTGGGTGCAGCCGCCTTGCTGCAGTAGGGCCAGCGTTTCGTCGAATTCCGCGTTGGAATACTCCGGCAGGGCCAGCATGATGTCGCCGCAGAGGTCGGTAAAGCCCGCCTGCCGCGCCCAGGCCAGCGCCTGCGCGGCGGTCTCGGCGGTGTGGGTGCGCCCCAGCCGGCGCAGCTGCTCGTTGCGGGCGCTCTGCACCCCGAAACTGATGCGCGTGACCCCCGCGGCGGCATAGCCGGCCAGCGTTTCCGGGGTGACGGTGTCGGGGTTGGCTTCCAGCGTGATCTCGGCCCCCGGCGCGGGATGCGCCGCCCGGATGAGCGCGGCAACCTGCGCGGGCGTCAGCAGCGAGGGGGTGCCGCCGCCGAAATACAGCGTGTCCGGCGTGCGGGAATGCCCCGCCAGACAGCGCAGCAGCGCGTCCACATAGGCCTGCGGTACGCCCCGGCTGCCCGGCGCCGAATAAAAATCGCAGTAGCGGCATTTGGAGTGACAGTAGGGAATATGAAGATAGACGCCGTAAGTATCGTGGTTTGGCATACAAAACCACCTTTCTGAACAACAATTCATCAAAACTTCACAATACCAGATGAAATCGGTGTATAATAAACATACCCAAAATGAAAGGGGATTGCAATGGTATGGATGAAAGATATTATCGTGTTTCTTACGCGGACAACCCGTATGTCTCGCTGAGTCAGTATATGTCCCGCACCTTCAGCTGGATGTTCCTCGGGCTGCTGACCACCTTCGCGGTGGCCATGGCGGTGGTGTTCAGCGGGGCGTTTCTGGTGTTGTATCGTACCGGTCTGGTGTTTCTTTTGACCATCGCCGAGCTGGTGCTGGTGGGCATCCTGAGCGCGAAGGTCTATACGCTCCGGCCGTCCACCGCAATGGGCCTGTTCTTCGGCTACGCGGTGCTCAACGGCATCAACTTGAGCGTATACTTCATTGTGTACGATCTGTCCACGCTGCTGCTGGCGTTCCTGGTGGGCGCGGTGTATTTCGGCATTATGGCCGTATACGGCAAGCGTACCGGGAAAGACCTGTCCGGCTGGGGGCCGATGCTGATGTGCGCGCTCGTCACACTGCTGGTATTCACGCTGGCCGGTTCGCTGCTGTCG
>JBJEYG010000241.1:0-5591 GCA_051886555.1 Gemmiger sp. | reverse complement strand
CCTGGTTTCCATGGGTGTTTCCGTCATCCTGCTGTTCGTATGGCCCATCATCTTCGGTGCTCTGGTTGCCATCGGCAACGGCATCGTCAGCCTGAGCGGCATCGGCGCCGGCATCTACGCTTTCCTGAACCGTCTGTTGATCCCCACCGGTCTGCACCACGCACTGAACAACGTGTTCTGGTTTGACACCATCGGCCTGGGCGACCTGAGCCACTACTGGGCCGGCGACGTCACCGGTGCCAACGGTGTCACCTGGAGCCTCGGCATGTACATGGCCGGCTTCTTCCCCTGCATGATGTTCGGCATTCCCGGCGCGGCTCTGGCCATGGTCAAGACCGCCAAGAACAAGAAGGCCGCCATTGGTCTGGTTCTGTCCGCCGCCATCTGCGCGTTCATCTGCGGCGTTACCGAGCCGTTCGAGTTCGGCTTCATGTTCCTGTGCTTCCCCCTGTACATTGTTTATGCTGCCCTGTACGGCATCTTCACCATCATCACCTACTACGTTGGTTTCCGCGCCGGCTTCTGCTTCTCTGCAGGCGCGACCGACCTGATCTTCTCCGCATCGCTGCCTGCGGCCAATAACACCCTGATGATTATTCCTCTGGGCATCGCCGCTTTCGTTGTGTTCTACCTGGTGTTCTACTTCGCCATCACCAAGTTCGACCTCAAGACCCCCGGCCGTGAGGACGAAGGTGATGACATGGAAGCCGAGAAGAAAATCACTCTGGCCAACAACAACTACACCGCTGTTGCTTCCGGTGTTCTGGCTGCCGTCGGCGGCAAGGAGAACATCTCCGGCGTTGACTACTGCGCGACTCGTCTGCGCCTGGAAGTGAAGGATTCCACCCTGGTTAATGAAAAGGCTGTCAAGGCTGCCGGCGCTGCTGGCGTCATCCGTCCGTCCAAGACCTCCTGCCAGGTTGTCATCGGCACGCAGGTTCAGTTCGTCTACGACGAATTCAAGAAGCTGCTGTAAGCGGTAAAACAGGCATCCGTGCGGAAGTTCTGGTTCCTTCCGTGCAATCCGCCGCGGGCGGGGCAACTGCCCGGTCCGCGGCTTTTTGATGCCAAACGTTTTTTGTGGTAAGATAAAGGCAAGATTATTCAGGCAGGGAATCACTCCCCTGCAACAGGAGGTTATCTCAGTATGAAGATCATCCGCGCAAAAGATTATTATGACATGTCCCGCAAGGCGGCAAACATTATCTCCGCCCAGGTCATCATGAAGCCCAACTGTGTGCTGGGCCTGGCCACCGGCGGCACCCCCGTGGGCACCTACAAGCAGCTGGTTGAGTGGTACAACAAAGACGACCTGGATTTTTCCGAAGTCACCACTGTCAATCTTGACGAGTACCGCGGCCTGCCCCGTGAGCATCCCGAAAGCTACTGGTCCTTCATGCACAAAAATCTGTTTGACCTGGTAAACATCCGCCCCGAGGCGATCAATCTGCCGGACGGCACCAATCTGGACGCTGACGCTGAGTGCAAGCGCTACGACGATGTGATCCACCAGGTGGGCGGCATCGACCTGCAGCTGCTGGGCATCGGCCACGACGGTCACATTGGCTTCAATGAGCCGGGCGCTGCATTTGAACTGGGCACCCACTGTGTCACTCTGACCGAGGAAACCATCGAAGCCAACAAGCGCTTCTTTGATAACGATGTATCTCAGGTGCCCAAGCAGGCCTACACCATGGGCATCAAGACCATCATGCAGGCCCGTAAAGTGCTGCTGGTCGCCAATGGCGCTTCCAAGGCAGAGATCATCAAGCGCGCGTTCTTTGGCCCTGTCACGCCGGAAGTTCCCGCATCCATCCTTCAGATGCATCCCGACTGCACCGTCGTCATTGACGCCGAGGCGGCCGCGCTCATCTGATTCGCTGTTGTTACGCAAAACGCGGCGGGCGTACTGCCTGCCGCGTTTTATAAATTTTCTTCCATCTTAGGAAAGGTATTTGCCATGATCATCAAAAATGCAACCGTATACACGCCCGAACATAAGTTTGAGGCGCGGACCATTTCCATCCGGGACGGCCGGTTTGTGTTCGGCGCGGATGCCCAGCCCGGCGAAGAGATCATCGACGCGGCGGGTCTCTATGCGTTGCCGGGCCTGGTGGACATTCATTTCCACGGTGCGGTGGGGTATGATTTCTGTGACGGCACGGAGGAAGCCATTCAGGCCCTGGCCGATTATGAGGCAAGCAAGGGCGTTCTGGCCATCTGCCCTGCTACCATGACCTTCAGCGAAGAGATTCTGAACGGTATTATGGACGCAGCCGCTGCCCATAAAAACGAGCAGGGCGCCGACCTGGTGGGCATCAACATGGAAGGCCCTTACATCAGCCCCAAGAAAATCGGCGCACAGAATCCGTTGTATGTGCAAGGCGCGGATGCGGACATGTTCCGCCGCCTGCAGGCACGTAGCGGCGGGCTGATCAAACTGGTGGATGTGGCTCCTGAGGAACCGGGCAACATGGATTTTATTGCCCAGTGCCATAGCGAAGCCCGCATTTCCATTGCCCATACCTGCACCGACTATGACACCGCCAAACAGGCCTTTGCCAACGGTGCAAGCCACATGACCCACCTCTACAACGCCATGCCCGGTATCACACACCGCGACCCCGGGCCGATCATTGCCGCTCTGGAAGATCATGCCGAAGTGGAGCTGATCACAGACGGTGTGCACATTCATCCCGCGATGGTGCGCTTTACCTTTGACACGTTCGGCGACGATCGGGTCATTCTGATTGCCGACAGCATGATGGCCTGCGGCCTGCCGGACGGCCAGTATAGTCTGGGTGGCCAAGCCGTTACCGTGAAAGGCAATAAAGCCACGTTGACCGAGCACCCCGAAACCATTGCCGGCAGTGCCACCAGCCTGTATGACTGCATGCGGACCGCCGTTCTGAAGATGGGGGTGCCGCTGGAAAGCGCCGTGCGTGCCGCCAGTGAGAACCCCGCCCGCAGCATTGGCGTGGATGCCGACTATGGCTCCATCGCGCCGGGCCGTTGGGGTAATGTAATTCTGGCAGATGAGCAACTGAACATCTGCAAGGTGATTCAAAAGGGCAAGATTATTGCTGACAACGGCTGAGCCGCATCAATCAGGCATGTAAAAGGCTAAAATCTACAAAAATCTCTTGCGAAATTGTTGTTTTTCGTATATAATAGTTGCATATCAGTATACAAGGGGGGTATTTACCGTGGCAGTATCCGAACCTACCGCGATTTTTTCGATCCGCGACGAAAAGGACCTGGAAATCAAGCAGGTCGTGCTTCAGGTGTACAGTGCGCTGGAAGAGAAAGGGTATAACCCTGTCAACCAGCTGGTCGGGTATATCCTTTCGGAGGACCCCACCTATATCACCACCTACAAAAACGCCCGTGCTTTGATCCGCCGTATTGATCGCGACGATCTGCTTCAGGCGTTGGTACGCGACTACATTCGTCACTGAACAGCCTCAGCCAGAAGCCGCTTTGTTTGCGCGGAGCTGCGTATAAAGTGAAACACCCTCCACAGGGCTGCAGCCCTGTGGAGGGTGTTTTTTACAGCTGTTTTTATCTCCTGCTTTGCCCCGGGAAATGCAGGCCAAGCGTCAACGCCATTCCCTTTTTTCTGGGAATGACATGAATATGGCCGTCCACATCCCGGGCAATCTCCATAAAAGCTACGGTAAACGGATTTTCATACCCTCATGATGGAATTGCTGTTTATTATTTTGCAGAAAATGCACTCCTCCATTGCTTTTCCTCCTCATTTTTCCCGATTCATCTGAGAAAGAACGCCCGAACTCTTCCGGGCGTTCTTGTCTCTCCTATCGTTCTCAACCTGCAAAGAAAGCATTCTGCACGGCGCACAAAACCGCCGCGCGCCCCGCAGCAAAATTGACTCCGCCCTGCAGATAGCAGGTGTAGGGCGGGCGCAGCGGCCCATCACAGGACAGCTCTATGGTACTGCCCTCGGTAAAGGCACCCGCTGCCATAATTACCTGGTCAGTATAGCCAGGTTCGTCAGCCGGTTCCGGAGTCACCAGACTATCCACCGGGCTGCCTGCCTGAATGCCTGCACAGAAGCCCTGCAGGGCCGCTGCCGAGCCGGAGTCAAAGCAGGTCACAATGTCATTATGGTCGGCGTTATAGCGGGGCACCGGGTGCACACCGACCAGTTCCAGCAGACACTGGGCATAAATCGCCGTCTTGAGCGCCTCACACACCACGCCGGGCGCATAGTAAAAGCCCAGGAACATATCCCGCAGATTGCCCTGCGTACAGCCCAGATCCTTACCGATCCCGGGTGCCGTAAACCGGTGGCTGATTTTTTCCACCAGCGCAGCCCTGCCGGCGATGTAGCCGCCGGTGGGCGTGATGCCACCGCCGGGATTTTTGATAAAGCTGCCCGCCATCACGTCAGCGCCAACACTCAGCGGCTCTGCGGTCTGGGTAAACTCACCGTAGCAGTTATCCACAAACACCACCACATCCGGGTTGGCCGCGCGGGCCGTGTCAATGACCTTCCGGATGGTCTCCAGGTCAAACGCATTGCGTTGGGTGTAACCGCGGCTTCGCTGAATGTGTACCACCGCAGCAGTTTTTGCCTTCCTGGCAATCAGCGCATAATCGGGCGTAAAGTCGGGTTTGAGGGGGGCTTCGTCATACCGTATACCAAACTCCCGCAATGTACCGCAGCCTTTTCCCGCTTCGCCGATTCCGATTACGCCTTCCAGCGTATCGTAGGGGCGGCCGGTAGCCGCCAACAGCGTATCGCCGGGACGCAGCAGACCGAACAGCGCCACTGTAATGGTGTGCGTGCCGCTCATGAACTGCGGGCGCACCAATGCATCCTCCGCACCCATGCAGCGGGAAAAGACCTCCTCCAGCTTATTGCGGCTGTCATCCCACACACCGTAGCCGGTGGAGCCTTGCAAATGCCTTGCCTCCACACCGCATCCGGTAAATGCCTTGAGCATTTTCAGCTGGTTGTAATCACGGATCTGCTCGGTTCTGGCAAACGGTTCGGCACAAAGCGCCATCGCCTTTCTGTCCAGCGCAAGCACCTCAGGTTTGATATCAAAAAATTGTTCGATCATAGCTTTCCCTTATTCCATCGTTTTACAGTCGGTACTGATAGTATTTCCCGACGCAGGAAAATCCCAGGCCGTCATAAAAATGCCGCCGCTTTTCCTCGCACAAAAAAGTTACCTGCCAGCCCTGGGCTGCCAGCTCGTTGGCAAACGTTGGGATCAACCAGCCGCCAATCCCCTGCCCGCGCAGTTCCTCGACGGTTTCCCCCATTGCCATGTACGCCTCAGCGTTCGCCATGGCGTAAGCTCCCACCGTACTCACCATGCGTCCCTGGCCGTCGTACAACGCACGTACCGCAGCATAGCCGTGTGCCAGCGCGGTACATGCTTCAGAATAAAACGCATCCACCCGCTCCGGTTCGCCTGCAAACAAACGCTGGGCGATTTCCATAACCGGCGGGTCTCTGCGCAATGTCAGCCCCTCCGGCGCCGGCCCGGTGGGCAGGCTTTGTCCCGCGCTGAGCCGGTACAGATGCAATGCCCGGCGCAGCGGCAGACGCGCCGGGC
>JBJEYG010000240.1:0-5591 GCA_051886555.1 Gemmiger sp. | reverse complement strand
AATGCGGCCAGCGCGGGATGTCGCTGGAAACGCTCATCTCGCTGTGCAGCGCGTTGGGGGTATCCGCCGACGATATTCTGCTGGGGAATCAGCGGGCCTGCGAAGATCAGCTGGAAGAAGCGCAGAGGATCCTGCGGGATATGCCGGCGCAATACCTGCCCCTGGCGGTCGATATGCTCCACACGCTGCAGCGGACCATAGCAACGGTCCGCGCCCAGCCGGCACCGGATGACACGTCCGACGATAACACGCGCCCGAAGGGAAATCTGTCGAAATAACGGAAGGCCCCCTGTGAGTTTTGCTCACGGGGGGCCTTTGCTGCAACGGTGCCGGAAATGCGCGGCAGAAAACGGCGGGAAGGTTTGCTTTTTGCACGCATAACAGCTATAATATAAACTGTATATTTATGTAAATGAAGGAGTGTATCATGGACATCCTTGTTGGCAGTACCGGCTTTGTGGGCACAAACCTGGCCGTGGCGCATGATTTTTCGCTGGCAGTGCATTCCGGCAATGTGCAGACGGCGTACGGTACGCAGGCGGAGCTTTGCGTTTACGCGGGGGTGCCGTCGGCCATGTTTCTGGCGAACGCCGATCCGGAGGCCGACCTGGACGTGATGCGCGCCGCGCGGGAGAATCTGCGCCGCATCAACGCCGCGCAGACGGTGCTGGTGTCCACCATTGCGGTGTATGACGACAGCCGCGGCCGGGACGAGGAGTCGCAGCCGGACGGCGGTGCCCTGCCCGCCTACGGCGCCAACCGCCTGCAGCTGGAACGCTGGGTGCGGGAGGATTTTCCCCAGGCGCTCATCGTGCGACTTCCCGCACTGTACGGCCGCGGCCTGAAGAAAAACTTCCTCTACGACCTGCACACCCTCATCCCCGCCATGCTGCGCCCCGAAAAATACGACGAGCTGGCCGCGCAGAGCGAACTGGTGCGCGGCGCCTACGCGCCGGCGGGCAACGGTTTTTATCAACGCAACGGGACGGCGGACGCCGCCGCGCTGCGGGCCTGGTTCGAGACGGCGCCCTTCAACGCGCTGGCTTTTACCGACAGCCGCAGCCGATTCCAGTACTACGGGCTGGCGCGCCTTTGGGCGGACATTACCACCGCGCTGGAATACGGGCTGACCACCCTCAACCTGACCACCCCGCCGGTGTGCGCCGCCGAGGTGTACGCCGCCGTCACCGGCAAAACCGGCTGGCGCAACGAGCTGGAAAAACCGCCTTTTGACTACGACCTGCACAGCCGCTACGCGGCGCTGCTGGGCGGCGAGGGCAACTACCTTTGCACCCGCGAGCAGGAGCTGGAAGATATCTGCCGTTTTATGAAGGACTGGAACTGAGACAGGAGGCTGCCATGCCGGAAACACTCAACCTTGCCATCTCCAACATCGCGTGGGAGAAGGCCGATGACGAAGCCGTTTACGTCATGATGAAGGAGTACGGCTTTACCGGGCTGGAGCTTGCCCCCACCCGGATTTTCCCCGAAGCGCCCTACGAGAATCCCACCGGCGCCATGCTGTTCGGCGGCTGGCTGCGCCGCGTGCACGGCTTCTGCGTGCCCAGTATCCAGAGCATCTGGTACGGGCAGAGCGGCAGCATTTTTGACCCCGGCGACGCCGGGGCGCTGCAGGATTATACCGCCCTGGCCTTTGACTTTGCCCATCTGCTGAACTGCCCCAGTCTGGTGTTCGGCTGCCCCAAAAACCGTATGCTGCCCGAGGGCCGCGACCCGCAGTCCGCCGACCTGTTTTTTGCGCGGCTGGGCACGCTGGCCGCCCAGCGGGGCGTGGTGCTGGCCATTGAAGCCAATTCCACCCAGTATACCAACTTCATCACCCGCACGGCCGACGCCTTTGCGCTGGTGCGCCGGGTGGGCAGTGCCGGGCTGGCGGTGAACTTTGATCTGTCCACCGTGCTGTACAATGGCGAAACGCTGCGGGAGTTCATTCCCTGCCTGGATCTGATCAGCCATGTGCATATCAGCGAACCGGGCCTTGCGCCCATCGAGCGGCGGCCTATCCACAGGGAACTGGCCATGATGCTGAAGGCCGTCGGCTACAAGGGCTATGTCTCGGTGGAGATGCGCAAAACCGACCTGGAAACCATTCGCCGTTCGCTGGACTATGTTGCGGAGGTGTTCGCATGAAAAGCTATCCCGTCACCGGCATTCCGGGCGTGCCCGATTACACCGCCACCCCCTTTCAGGGCCGCGGCAGCGATTACTGTCTGCTGATCCCCGTCATCAATGAGGGTGCACGCATTCTCACCGAACTTGGCCGTGCCCAGAATGCCGGCGTCGACCGCCTGTGCGACATCATTCTGTGCGACGGCGGCTCCACCGACGGCAGCATGGCGCCCGATACGCTGGCGCTGTACGGCGTGAACACGCTGTTAATCAAAACCGGCCCGGGCAAACAGGGCGCGCAGCTGCGCATGGGCATTCACTATGCGCTGGCGCGGGGCTATAAGGGCGTGCTGACCATTGACGGCAACAACAAGGATTCCATTGAGGATGTGCCCGAATTTATCGGCAAACTGCGCGAGGGCTACGACCTGGTGCAGGGCAGCCGCTTTGTCAAGGGCGGGCATGCCGTCAACACGCCGGCCAGCCGTTATTTGGCGGTGCGGCTCATCCACGCGCCGGTCATCAGCCTGTCGGCGGGGCAGTGGTTCACCGACACCACCAACGCCTACCGCGCATACAGCCGCGAGTATCTGACCCATCCCCAGGTAAAGCCGCTGCGGGATGTGTTCGTCGGATACGAACTGCTGGCTTACCTGAGCGTGCGCGCCACCCAGCTGGGGCTGAAGGCATGCGAGGTGCCCGTCACCCGCGCCTACCCGGCCACCGGCAAGACCCCCACCAAGATCAGCGGCTTCAAGGGCAATTCCAACCTGCTCAGGATTCTGTTCGCCACGCTGGCGGGCAGGTACAATCCCTGACCCTGCGATGGGAATACAAAATACAACGGGAGGTCGTTTATGACCTACGACAAAATCATTCTGGGCGCAGGATTGTACGGCCTGTACGCCGCGCTCAAATGCGGGCGGGCAGGCCAGCGCGTGCTGGTGCTGGAGCGCGACCCTGCGCCCTTCATGCGGGCCACTTATATCAACCAGGCGCGGGTGCACATGGGGTACCACTATCCGCGCAGCTATTCCACCGCCATCAAGAGCGCCCACTATTTTCAGCGCTTCTGCAGCGACTACGGCTTTTGCCTGCATACCTCGTTCGACCAGGTATACGCCACCAGCGCCCATTTCAGCTGGACCAACGCCGCCGAGTTCCGCGCCTTCTGCAAGGCTGCCGGAATCCGCTGCGACGACGTGCCGGTGGACAGATACTTCAACCCCGGCATGTGCGACGGCGCTTTCCTGACCACCGAGTACACCTACGACGCCCAGGTGCTCAAGGAATGGTTCCTGCGCCAGCTTGCCCCGCTGGACAACGTTACCATCCGGTACAGCCGCCGCCCCGACCGCATCGAAGGCCTGGCCCACGCCTGGCGGGTGACAGCAGGGGATCTGACCGCCGAAGCGCCCTTCCTGCTCAACGCCACCTACGCGGGCGTCAACGACGTGCACCGCATGTTGGGATTCGCGCCGTTCGGCATCAAATACGAACTGTGTGAGATCATTCTGTGCACGGTGGACGATTGCTTCAAAAATACCGGCATTACCGTGATGGACGGGCCGTTTTTCAGCCTGATGCCTTTCGGCCAGACCGGCCTGCACAGCCTGACCAGCGTTACCTTCACCCCCCACGAGACGAGCTACGACGCGGTGGCGACCTTCCCCTGCCAGCAACACAGCGGCGGGCGCTGCAAACCGGGCGACCTGTTTAACTGCAACGAGTGCCCGGCCCGGCCGCAGAGCGCCTGGCCTTACATGGGCCAGCTGGCGCGCAAATATCTGAAAGAGGAGTACGGTTTCCGGTACCGGAGCAGCCTGTTCAGCATGAAACCCATTCTGAAGGCCAGCGAAATTGACGACAGCCGCCCCACGGTGGTGCGCCGCATGAACGATGACCCCTGCTTTGTGAGCGTGCTGTCGGGCAAAATCAACACGGTATACGACCTGGATGAGGTGCTGACGGATGACTGAAAAAAACAAGGAAAAAAATTTTGTGTCGGCGGTGGTGTATCTGCATAACGACGGTTGCCGCGCCGTGACGTTCCTGAAAAACCTGGCCGCCGAACTGGACGCGCACTTTGAACAGTACGAGCTGGTGGCGGTGGATGACGCCTGCACCGACGACACGGTTGCGCAGCTGCGCGACTGGGCGAAAGACCTGCAAAAGCCGCTGACCATTCTGCACATGAGCTTGTACCAGAACCTGGAGCCCTGCATGAACGCCGGGCTGGACGCAGCCATCGGCGATTATGTGTATGAATTTGATTCCACCCATCAGCCCTACGACGGCGCGCTGATCTTTGAGGCGTACCAGACCGCGCTGAAGGGCAACGACATTGTGTCGGTATGCCCGGCGGACACCGCCGGCAGCAGCCGTCTGTTCTACCGGGTGTTCAACGCCAACTCCCACTCAGCCTATCAGCTGCGCACCGACGCGTTCCGCCTGGTGTCCCGCCGGGCCATCAACCGGGTACACGCCTCCAGCGAGCACCTGCCTTACCGCAAAGCCGCCTATGCGGCTTCCGGCCTGAAAATGGCGGATCTGGAATTCGACGGCCGGCTGCCGGTGCGCGGTTCCAGCCGTATGTCGCTGGCGGCGGACAGTCTGGCGCTGTACACCGACGCGGGTTTCAAAGCCAGCGCGGGCATCGCGGTGTTCATGATGCTGCTGGCGCTGGCCGAGCTGGCCTACACGCTGGTGATCTTCCTCACCGGTCATCCCGTCGAAGGCTGGACCACCACCATGCTGGTGCTGACGCTGGGCTTCGCGGGGCTGTTTGCCGTGCTCACCATTGTGGTCAAGTATCTGTCGCTGCTGGTGGACCTGAACTTCAAAAAGCAGAAATATCTTGTGGAAAGCATTGAGAAAATCCAGAAATAATATGGACAAGCTGAAAAAACTGTTTCCCCAAAAGGATCTGTCCCGACGCGTGTTTTGGGAATGGGCGGCGGCGCTTGCCGTCCTGCGCTGCGTGCTCACCGGATTCCAGCAGGCCTATACCTGGGTAGGCGGAGCGCCGCTGGACGACGAGCTGATGTTCCGCGCCGCCAACGCGGTCAGCGCAGGGCAATGGCTGGGCGGGTACGATTCGCTCACCCTCTCCAAAAGCATGTTCTATCCGCTGTGGCTGGCGCTGCTGCACGCGGCGGGCGTCTCCTGCCTGCTGGGCGGCACATTGCTGTGGCTGGCGGCGTCTCTGCTGGCGGCGCAGGCTTTCCGGCCGGTACTGCCCCGCCGCCGCAGCCGCCTGCTGCTGTTTGCCGCGCTGGCCTTTGCGCCGTCCAGCTGGGCGGCCTATACGCTGCGCATCTACCGCGACAATATTTTTCCCGCCCTGTGCCTGATTTTCTTTGCCGGTATGGCGGGCATGGCGCTGCGGGCGGTGCTCTGCGAGGCAGGGCGGGCGCCGCTGTGGCCTTGGGCGCTGGCCGCCGGCGCCGGGCTGACCGCCG
>JBJEYG010000239.1:0-5597 GCA_051886555.1 Gemmiger sp. | reverse complement strand
AGTGCTTCCCACTGATTTTCTCTTCTCATAACAAACAGCCGCCGCACGGCAATGCCGTGCGGCGGCTGTTTGTTGTCGGGTTGGCTTATTCCACCACAGCGCCCTTGTTGGCGCTGGCCACCATACGGGCATAGCGGGCCAGCCAGCCGGATTTGACATTCGGCTCGGGCTGCACATAGGCGGCCTTGCGGGCTGCCAGCGTGGCCTCGTCCACCTCCAGCGTGATGGAAGCGTTGGGGATGTCGATGGTGATGGTGTCTCCCTCCTCGATGAGACCGATGGGGCCGCCGGAAGCCGCCTCCGGGCTGACATGGCCGATGGCTGCGCCGCGGGACGCACCGGAGAAGCGGCCGTCGGTAATCAGCGCCACCGTTTTGTCCAGCTTCATGCCAGCCAGCGCACTGGTAGGATTGAGCATCTCACGCATACCGGGGCCGCCCTTGGGGCCTTCGTAACGGATCACCACCACATCGCCGGGTACGATCCTGCCGTTGTAGATAGCGTCGATGGCTTCCTCCTCCGAGTTGAACACACGGGCCGGGCCGGAATGCTTGAGCATCTCAGGCGCAACGGCGCTGCGCTTGACCACACAGCCGTCCGGCGCGATGTTGCCCCACAGGATCTGCAGACCGCCGGTGGAGCTGTACGGATCGTCGATGGGACGGATGGCACGAGTATCCAGGATCTTCGCGCCCTGAATGTTTTCGCCCACCGTTTTGCCGGTGACCGTCATGCAGTCCAGATCCAGCAGGCCCTTCTTGGCCAGCTCGGCCTGCACCGCCGGGATGCCGCCCGCCATAAACAGATCCGGCATGTGGGTGGGGCCGGCCGGTGCGAGATGGCACAGGTTGGGCGTTTTCGCGCTGATCTCGTTGAACAGCTTCAGGTCGATGGGCACGCCCGCCTCATGGGCGATCGCCAGCAGATGCAGAACCGTATTGGTGGAACATCCCAGCGCCATATCACAGGTCAGCGCGTTGCGGATGGAACGCTCGTTGATGATCTGACGGGCGGTGATGCCTTTGTTGACCATATCCATAATGGCCATACCGGCGTGCTTGCCCAGCTGAAGGCGCTTGGAGTACACGGCGGGAATGGTGCCGTTGCCCGGCAGCGCTATGCCGATGGCCTCGCACAGGCAGTTCATGCTGTTGGCGGTGTACATGCCGGAGCAGGAGCCGCAGCCGGGGCAGCAGTTCAGGGTGCAGTCCTCCAGCTGGTTCTCGTCAATCAGACCGGCTTTGTAGGAACCGACGGCCTCAAACATTTTGGAAAGGCTGACTTCCTCACTGCCGAAACGGCCGGCCAGCATGGGGCCGCCGCTGCACACCACCGCGGGTACGTCCATGCGCACCGCCGCCATGACCATGCCGGGCACGATCTTGTCACAGTTGGGCACCAGGACCAGGCCGTCCAGCTGGTGCGCCATGAACATCGTCTCGACGCTGTCGCAGATCAGTTCACGGGAAGCCAGGGAATATTTCATGCCGATATGGCCCATGGCAATGCCGTCGCACACGCCGATGGCCGGCATCAGAACCGGGGTGCCGCCCGCCATGCGCACGCCGTCCTTGACCGCGTCGGCGAGCTTGTCCAGATTCATATGGCCGGGCACGATCTCGCTGTAGGCAGACACCACGCCGATGAGCGGGCGTTCCAGCTCCTCCGGCGTGTAGCCCAGGGCGTAGAACAGGCTGCGGTTGGGCGTGCGCTCGGGGCCTTTTTTCACGTTATCGCTGCGCATCTTGTTTTCCTCCTAAAACAAAACCGGGCGGCGGCTGCTGCCGCCGCCCGGAAGTTGGTATCTGCTTATTTCTTCAGCCAGCTCATCATGCCGCGCAGTTCCTTACCCACCTTCTCGATGAGGTGCTCGGACTGCATCCGGCGCTGTGCCAGGAAGTGCACCTTGCGCCCGCCCTTGGGGCTCATCTCAGTGAGGAACTCGCTGGCGAAGGTACCATCCTGGATCTCGGTCAGAACCTTCTTCATCTCCTTGCGGGTATCCTCGGTGATCAGGCGCTTGCCGGTGCGGTAGTCGCCGTACTCTGCAGTGTTGGAGATGGAGTAGCGCATCTTGTCGAAGCCGCCCTCGTTGATCAGGTCAACGATCAGCTTCATCTCGTGGCAAGTCTCAAAGTAGGCCATCTCGGGGGCGTAGCCGGCCTCCACCAGCGTATCGAAGCCGGCGTGGATCAGCTCGCAAACGCCGCCGCACAGAACAGCCTGCTCACCGAACAGGTCGGTCTCGGTCTCCTCCTTGAAGGTGGTCTCCAGGATGCCGGCGCGGCCTGCGCCGATACCGGAAGCATAAGCCAGCGCGATTTCCTTGGCCTTGCCGGTGTAGTCCTGCTCCACGCAGATCAGGCTGGGCACGCCGTGGCCTTCCACATACTGGCTGCGGACGGTGTGGCCGGGGCCTTTGGGCGCGATCATGATGACGTCCACATTCTTCGGGGGAACGATGGTCTTGTAATGGATGTTGAAGCCGTGAGCGAAGGCCAGCGCCTTGCCCTCGGTCATGTAAGGCTCGACCTGGCTGTAGTAGATGTCGGCGCACAGTTCGTCGGGAACCAGCATCATGACCACATCGCCGGCCTTGGCAGCATCCTCAACCTCCATGACCTTGAAGTTCTCATGGGTCTCGGCAAACTTGGCGGCCTTCTCCCAGTGGCCGGAACCTTTGCGCAGACCGACAACGACGTTCACACCGCTCTCGGCCAGGTTTTCGGAATGAGCGTGGCCCTGGGAGCCGAAGCCGATGACGGCGACGGTCTTGCCGTCGAGAACACCCAGGTTGCAGTCGGTGTCATAGTACTTTTTGATAGCCATTTTACATACTCTCCTTTTGGTTCGTTGGTTATTAAAAATTTTTATAAAAGGAAAACAACATTATTGGGGGCAGTTTTTGCCCTGCTGGATCAGCTGCACGCCACGCACGTCCTGAGAGGGTTTCTGCATATGCGGGTGCATTCCGCCGCGTTCCAGCGCAGTGACGCCGGTACGGCACATTTCCAGAATCTTGTAATCCCGGAACATCAGCAGAAAGGCGTCCACCTTTTCCGGCTTGCCGGTCAGCTCAAACACCATGCTGTCGGGTGACAGGTCAATGATCTTGGCCTTGTAAATCTGGGCGATCTCCCGCAGTTCGGCGCGGTTTTTCACATCGGAAGCGACCTTCAGCAGCAGCAGTTCCCGCTGCAGGCTGTTGCTCTCGTCCAGTTCAAAGACCTGATGCGTTACTTCCAGCCGGTCGGTCTGAAGCAGCAGCTGGGACAATGCTTTTTCATCCCCATGGATGGTCAGCGTAATGCGGGAAACCTTGGGGTCGTTGGTGGCCGAGACGGTCAGGCTGTCGATGTTGAAGCCGCGGCGGCAGAACAGGCTGGACACCCGTGCCAGGACGCCGTTCTGGTTGTCCACCAGCAGGCTGATGACGCTGCGTTTGTTGCTTTTGACTTCGTTTTGTTCCATCGCGGTGCCCTCCCTTACTCCATGATGATGTCGCTGATGTCGCCGCCGCCGGGGATCATGGGCAGCACCCGCTCGTCCTTGTCGATACGGCAGTCGATCCAGGTGGGGCCTTTCTGTTTGAGCGCGTCGGCAAACGCTTCCCTGAACTCGGCCAGCGTCTCACACCGGTAGCCCTTGGCGCCAAACCCTTCGGCCAGCTTGACAAAGTCGGTACGGCGCTGAGGATCGGTGTTGGAATAACGCTTGCCGTAGAAACTGGTCTGCCACTGGCGGACCATGCCCAGCACCTGGTTGTTGAAGATCACGGTAATGATGGGCAGTTCATAGCTGACGGCGGTGCAGGCCTCGTTCAGGTTCATGTGGAAACTGCCGTCGCCGGTAAGCATGACCACCCGGTTTTCCACGCCCAGGGCCATCTGCGCGCCAATGGCGGCGCCGTAGCCGAATCCCATGGTGCCCAGGCCGCCGCTGGTGATAAAGCCGCGGCTCTTGGTGTGCTTAATATACTGGGCCGCCCACATCTGATGCTGGCCCACATCGGTGACATAGACGGTATCCGGCCCGGCCTGCTCGCAGATCTCCGCGATCAGCTCGTGGGGCGTCAGGCGGCTGGGATCGTCCTTGGGGTGGTAATCCCGTTTCTGCCAGCCGCGGATCTCTTCCATCCAGTCCTCATGCTCCGTCTCATGCACCAGCGGCAGCAGACCGCGCAGCACATAGGCGGCGTCGCCGGTAATGGTCAGCTCCACATCCACGTTTTTGCTCAGCTCGCTGGGATCAATGTCGATCTGAATGATCTTGGCGTGTTTGGCGAATTTCTCGGGATTGAGCGCCACACGGTCGGAGAAGCGCGCCCCCACCGCAATGACCACATCCGCCTCATCCACCGCCTTGTTGGCCGTGTAGCAGCCGTGCATGCCGATCAGGCCCAGGTTGAGCGGTTCGCCGTAGTCCAGAACTCCGGCGGCCATCAGCGTGTAGGTGGCGGGGATCTGCGCTTTGTGCAGCAGGTCGCGCAGCGGCTGGCAGCCGGCCGCGCTGCGCACGCCGCCGCCAAAGTAAACAATGGGGCGCTCGGCCTTGTTGATCAGGTCGGCAGCCCTAGCCACTGCCTCCTGGTCGAAGGTCGTGACGGTGCGGATCAGTTCCGGCGAATGGCGCTCGAACTCGCATTTGGCGGCGGTGACATCCTTGGGAATGTCCACCAGAACAGGGCCTTTTCGGCCGCTCTGCGCAATGCGGAATGCCGCGCGCATGGTATCGGCCAGATCCTCCACCCGGCGCACCGTGAAGTTGTGCTTGGTGATGGGCATCGTAATGCCTTCGATGTAAGCCTCCTGGAAGCTGTCCTTGCCCAGCAGGGTAGTGGCCACGTTGCCGGTGAAGGCTACCATGGGCACGCTGTCCATGTAGGCGGTGGCAATGCCGGTGACCAGGTTGGTGGCGCCGGGTCCGCTTGTGGCCAGCACAACGCCGGTTCGGCCGGTTGCGCGGGCATAGCCGTCCGCCGCATGGGACGCCCCCTGCTCGTGGGCGGTCAGAACGTGGCGGATGCGGTCGGAATTTTTGTACAGTTCGTCGTACAGGTTCAGCACTGCGCCGCCGGGATAACCGAAGATCGTGTTGACGCCCTGTTCGCAAAGGACTTCCACAAAGATCTGGGAACCGGTAAGCATCATGGTAGATCTGCTCCTCTCTATTCCTTATTCCATGCAAATGATAACAAAACAGCCCTTGTCTCCTTCTTACAAGAGACAAAGGCCGGTAAAAGCACTCTGCGGTACCACTCTCATTGGCATTTCCATGCCCACTCATCAGGCTTCCAACAAAGCCCTGCGCAATAACGGGCGCATCCCGTACCCTCCTACCGGCCTTTCGGCTTTGGGCGGATCCGCTCGGGGACCAGTTCACGACCTGCAACCCTGCCGCCTTGCACCAACCGGCGGTTCTCTGAAGGCTTGCGCAGCCGCTACTATTTCCCTTCCCAGCATTTAAATATGAGTGAACTATACCTTAAAAACCGGCTTTTGTCAACACTTTTTTGAACCAGAGCGCCAAAGTGCGGCAAAAATCTTGCGGGACGGCAAAAAAATGCTATACTGAAGTGGTGAAAAATCTCTTGGGTG
>JBJEYG010000238.1:0-5600 GCA_051886555.1 Gemmiger sp. | reverse complement strand
AAAAATTCCCAACTTTTCAAACTTTTTGGCGTAGGCCGGTCCCACGCCTTTCAGGTACTGGATGTTATCGCTGAGTTTCACTGCCGTCCCCCCTTTGCCGGAACGCGAACCGGCCCCGTGATGCCGCAAGAGGGAGGCCGGCCATGGCGGCTGCGCCGCGTACCCCGTACCTCCCTCTTGAATTGTCAACGCTTGACGGCGCGGCTGCGCCGGATGTTATTCCACAGAAATCATATAGTAGTACACCGGCTGGCCGCCCGCAATGTGGCTGACTTCCACACTGTTGCCGCACTTGCTCTGCACCAGCTGAGAGGTCCGCTCGGCCTCCTCTGCGGAGACGTCGCAGCCGGAAATAACGGTGATGAACTGCGTGTCCTTGCGCTTCATGCTGCGGGCCAGGCGGTAGGTCATCTTGGTGATATCGGTACCGGTGGCAACGATTTTGCCGTTCTCCAGCGCCATGATCTCACCCTTTTTGATGGTCTTGCCGTCGAATTCACTGTCGCGGGCAGCGTAGGTAATCAGGCCGGTGGCCACGTTCTGGGCCGCCGCCATCATGGCAACGGCATTGTCGTTGGGCGCAGCCTCGGGGTCAAAATTCAGCATGGCAGTCATGCCCTGGGGCACGGTGCGGGTGGGCAGTACCAGCACCTCGCGGTCCGCCAGCTTCTGAGCCTGCTCCGCCGCCATAATGATGTTCTTATTGTTGGGCAGCACCAGCACCGTCTTGGCGGGCACGCTCTGGATGGCCGCCAGAATATCCTCCGTAGAGGGATTCATCGTCTGACCGCCGGACACCACCGCATCCACGCCCAGATCGGTGAACACCGTGCGCAGGCCTTCGCCCGCAGCCACGGCCACAAAGCCGTACTCACGCTCCGGGTCTACGGCAGCATAGACAAACTCCTGGCCCTGGGCAGCGCTTTCCTGCGCCTGAGCCTGCTTTTCCAAACCCTTGCCCTGTTTCTGGCGGGCCAGGAACTGCTCGTGCATATTCTCAATTTTGAAATCGGTCAGATAGCCGTATTTGATGGCTTCACTGAGCATCATACCGGGGTCGGAGGTGTGCACATGGCAGTTGGCTACGTCCTCATCCTCGATCACCACCACCGAATCGCCGTTGGATTCCAGGAAGGCACGCAGACGAGCCACGCTGGCACCCTCGTCCTTGTGCAGCAGGAACTGGGTGCAGTAGCCGTTCTTGATATCCTCCACTTTCATCAGATCGTCAGCGAACACGCCCTTGCCGGCCGCGTCCGAGGAGACCTTCGGTTTAGCGGTAACCTCGCCGCTCTCGACGATGACGCCGCCCTCAAACACCTGGCGCATTCCCTCGAAAATGACCATGATGCCCTGGCCGCCTGCGTCCACCACGCCGGCCTTTTTCAACACCGGAAGCAGATTGGGCGTGTCCTCCAGCGCAGCCTGGCCGGCGCTCATCACCTCTGCCCACAGGGCCGGCACATCAGTGGCGTCGCTCTTGGCGGCAGCCTCGGCGGCCAGACGGGTTACGGTAAGGATGGTGCCCTCGGTGGGCTTCATCACGGCTTTGTAGGCAGCTTCAACGCCCATCTGCAGAGCGTTGGCCAAATCAGCCGATTCAGCGTTTGTTTTTCCGGCCAATGCCTTGGAGAACCCGCGGAACAGCAGACTGGTAATCACGCCGGAATTGCCGCGCGCGCCGCGCAGCATGGCGGAAGCAGCGGTTTTGCTGGCTTCCGCAACGGTGCAGTCATCGGGCAGGTGATCCAGTTCCCGCACGGCGGCGCCCACCGTCATGCTCATATTGGTGCCGGTATCGCCGTCCGGCACGGGGAAAACGTTCAGCTCGTCCACGCGGGCGCGCTGATTGGAGATGTTGTTGGCGCCCGAAATAATAGCGTCGCGCAAAATTTTGCCAGTGATCATAACTGTGTACTCCTCGATCGTTTTTCTTTACAGTCCGTGCCTTCAGTCGGAAATGATGTCATCCACATACACGTCCACGCGGCGAACCCGCAGCCCGGTGGCAGACTCCACTTCCTCCTGCACCCGGTGGGTGATGCTCTGGGTAATGGTGGTAATGTTCAGCCCGTAACCCACCATAATGTGCAGCTCAATGGCCAGGCCGCCGTCACACTCTTTCACAGAGATGCCCTTCTCGGGCAGGCTGCCGGTCTTGAGCATCATGCGCACCGTACTGGCGGCCGGATTCTGGCCCATTGCAGCCACGCCGTAGCAGTTGCGGGCCGCCTGCGCCACCAGACCGGAGAAATAGTCGTTGGTCAGGTTGATATTGCCGTAAGGATTTGCCTTGGTGATCATACCGTTCCTCCTATCGCAAGTAAAGTCAGGGGTAAGGCGCACCCTGCCCCGGCATTGTATTGGCTCCCCCTGGCGGAGTTTTGCCTTTCTGCCAGGGTATCAAAGGTATTATACACCTTTTTCCCCTATTTGAACAGTAGAAATTTCCGCTGATTCGTTGGTGAAAGTGAAGGCGGGAATTTTACATTCCATTCACAAAGCTAACGCAAGGAAAGCGTATACTGAAACCAGATCAAAACAGAGACAAAAGGAGTCTTTGCATCATGAATCTTCTCTTCTTCCTGACGCCCAAACAGGATGTATTGTTCATCTATGAGGATTTCACGCTGCGCCAGACGCTGGAGAAGTGGTCCAACCAGCGCTACGCTACCATCCCGGTACTCAAACGCAACGGTGAGTATCTGGGTACCATCACGGAGGGCGACATCCTGTGGGGACTGAAAAACACCCACGGCCTGGATCTGGAGGCTTGTGAGGACGTTCCCATTTCAAGCTTTGCACGCCGTCGCGACTACAAAGCCGTGCCGGTCACCACCGACATGCACGCGCTATTGGCCGCTGCAGTGGACCAGAACTTTGTGCCGGTTGTGGATGACCGCAATGTGTTCATCGGTATGGTACGGCGCACCATGATTCTGCAATACATGCAGCAGACTTACGATGCGCCGTCCCCCACGGTGCGCCGTCTCTCCCCATCCAAAGGCTGAGCGTGTTTCCCCGCCGCACGGCGGGGATTTTTTGTGTTCCCTGCCCCGCGCAGCGCGCGCCCGCACAAAGAATGCCGCCGCGCGGCAAAACCGTGCGGCGGCATTTGTAAAGCGGATTTAGGTACGAACTTACTTCAGTTCGACCTTGGCGCCGACCTCTTCCAGCTTCTTCTGGATGTCCTCGGCGTCGGCCTTGGAGACCTGCTCCTTGATCTTGGCGTCGGGAGTCTCGACCAGCTTCTTGGCCTCCATCAGGGAAGCGCCGGTGATCTCCTTAACGGTCTTGATGACCTGCATCTTGCTGGCGCCCACGTCCTTCAGGATGACGTCAAACTCGGTCTTCTCCTCCTCAGCGGGAGCAGCGGCAGCGCCGGCAGCAGCGGGAGCAGCAGCGGCAACAGCGGAAACGCCGAACTCCTCGCAGATGGTATCAACGAGCTCTTTCAGCTCCAGAACGGTCATAGTCTTGACAGACTCGACAATGGCAGTGATCTTTTCAGAAGCCATGATAGTTACCTCCATTTATAATTTGTAATGTGTTGGGTGCGCAGCGCTCACGCCGCGCGTTTCATGCTGCAAAACTCAGGCAGCGGGAGTCTCCTCCTGCTTGTCGACGATGGCCTGCAGGGCAACAGCCAGGCCGCCAACGATACCGTTGAGAGAGCCGGCCAGCATGGAGAGCAGACCTTCGCGGTTGGGCATGGTGGACAGGCTGCGAACACCGGCGGCGTCGAGCACCTGACCGTCGCAGAAACCTGCTTTGACGGCAAAGCGCTTGCTCTTGTCGGCATCAGCGAACTTGCACAGGATGCGGGCGGCAGCAGCGGGATCCTCGGGAGAGATCGCGATGGCGGTATCGCCCTTGAAGCTCTCGCTCAGAGCCTCATAGGGAGTACCCTTGACAGCCAGACGCAGCATGGTGTTCTTGACAACCATGTACTCCACGCCGGCCTCACGCAGCTCCTTACGCAGTTTGGTGTCGTTCGCAACGGTGATGCCGTTGTAGGAGACGACAACGCCTGCCAGAGCGCCGGACAGCTTCTCGTTCAGTTCCTTCACATACGCCTGCTTCGCAGCCAAAATCTTATTGCTGGGCATTTCAGTTTCACCTCATTCCGCTTACAAGTACAAAAAAGCCTCTTTCCCACTTTGACCGGGAAAGAGGCTTTGAAAGCACAAATCAAAACGCTCGTTTCTCGGCAGGCGGGGTTCGACCCATTATGCTGAAGTTCAGCACCTGCTGTCTTAAAAACAGCAATCGTATATTACCGCAAACGCGCGGTTTTGTCAAGTACTTTTTCTTCCCTTTCAGGAAAAATCAGACACCGTACTTCAGAGTGTTGAAACGCACGCCGGGGCCCATGGTGGAGGCGACGCTGGCGCTCTTGAAGTACTGGCCCTTGGCAGCAGCGGGCTTCGCCTTAGCAATGGCCTCCATAACGGTGTTCAGGTTGACCATCAGCTTCTCAGCGCCGAAGGAAGCCTTGCCGATGGGCACGTGAATGATGTTCTGCTTATCGAGACGGTACTCGATCTTACCGGCCTTGGCTTCGGTAACGGCACGGCCCACATCGGGCGTAACGGTACCGGCCTTGGGGTTGGGCATCAAGCCGCGGGGGCCAAGGATTTTGCCCAGACGGCCAACGCGGCCCATCATATCAGGGGTGGTGACCAGAACGTCGAAATCCAGGAAACCGCCCTGGATCTTGGCGATCAGATCGTCATCACCGACCATCTCAGCGCCCGCAGCCTCGGCAGCCTTGGCAGCGTCGCCCTTGCAGATGGCAATCACGCGGACATTCTTGCCGGTGCCGTTGGGCAGAACAACAGCGCCGCGGACCTGCTGGTCAGCGTGGCGGCTGTCAACGCCCAGACGGACATGCAGCTCGATGGTCTCGTCGAACTTGGCTTTTGCGGTCTGGCAGGCGAGCTCCAGAGCCTCCTGGGGATCGTACTGCTTGGTGCGGTCGACCAGCTTCGCGCTGTCGGTATACAGTTTACCGTGTTTCATTGCTTATTCCTCCTTAGCCCTCAACGGTGATGCCCATGCTGCGGGCAGTGCCCTTGATCATGCTGACGGCGCTTTCCAGGCTGGCAGCGTTCAGATCGGGCATTTTGGTCTTGGCGATCTCCTCGGCCTGAGCCAGGGTGATGGAGCCGACCTTGTTCTTGTTGGGAACGCCGGAGGCGGTCTCGATGCCGGCGGCTTTCTTGATGAGGACGGGAGCCGGCGGGGTCTTGGTGATAAAGCTGAAGGAACGGTCAGCGTAAACGGTGATGACGACGGGGATGATCATGCCCATCTGACCCTTGGTACGCTCGTTGAATTCCTTCGTGAACGCCATAATGTTGACGCCCTTCTGACCCAGAGCAGGGCCAACAGGGGGCGCGGGAGTCGCCTTGCCGGCGGGGATTTGCAGCTTGATGTAGCCAGTGATTTTCTGTGCCATAATACTTTGCACCTCCAGAATTTGTGGTGAGTTGCGGCCTACGGTGCAGGCCTCCCACGGGCGCGTGACCATCACACGCCCTATAAAAACCGACCTGCGGTTCTTACCGGAAATTGTTTTGCTCTGTCAATCAGAGCAG
>JBJEYG010000237.1:0-5683 GCA_051886555.1 Gemmiger sp. | reverse complement strand
AAAATGAAAGAGGATTTCAAAAAAATCGTGAAAGTGGACAGCTTTTATACAGTCGGTTTGTGCAGGTTTCTGTACCTGCAGCAAAAACATTTTTTGTGATGAATCACGTAAAACCAACAAAAAATAAAAACCGATCCGGGTGATTCCCGAGCCGGTTGAAACGGTTCCTTTTTTCAGAAGATATGAAAATGATTTTCAAATACGGGACGCCAAGGAACGGCCAAAGTAAAAAACCTTTTTACGTGCGTAGTTCTATCTGGCGTACGTGGAACCCAGGCTGCGTACAAGCGCCAGCAGCTGAGGGTCAGCCCGGCGGCTTTCACGAATCTTTGCCAGCGTCTTCCCATAGGTGAATCCATCCAGCGGACGGCGGCGCAGGAACGTTTCGCCCAAAGCCGGGTCCTGCAGGCAAACCTCGCTGGCGGCCCAGGCAACGCCCAACCTTGCGTACAGCCCCGTGGCAGCGGCGCGTTCACAGGCACCCAACAACTGGCGGCGGCCGGAATCGTCAGCAGTGAAATGATCCTTCAGGCAAACCAGCCCAAAACGGGCGAAAAACTCTTCCGGCCGGGCGGACAGAGCCAGCAGCCACGGCTGCCAGAAATCCCGGTCAGAGCGGAAAAAACGGCACGCCGCCGCCACAGAATCGCAGACGCTCCAGTTGTCGATCAGCGGCAGAAAATCTTCCAGCAGCAATCGGCGCCGGTCGGGTGAAAGGTTGCGGGCGTAAGCGACCACCAGGCCATGCAGCATACGTTCCTCAAAGGTTTCCGCTGAAAGCGCGGCCAGTGCCGCATCCGGCGTGCAGGCCAGTTCCCGGGCCAGACGATGCAGCGCAGGCAGCCGGACACCCAGCAGGGGTGGGCTGCCCGGAATCAATTTGGAGGCAAACGCCGCGTATTCCGGTTCGGCCAGCGCGTCCAGGCGGCTGCGGATCAAGCCTTGTGGAAAGGCCGCGCTCATTTGCCCTTGGCGCCGGAAAATTGCACCACTACGCCAATAAATGCGAACACCAGCGTGCAGATGATCCCGGCGGATCCGGCGGCAGAAATATATGGAATGCCCAGCGCCGCAAGACTGGACGCAATGGTACTGCCGCCCGCAAAGCTGGTGATCACAATCAGCACTGTTTTCATGAATTTGCGGGCGAGCAGCCCTGCCGCAACGAACACAACCGCAAGCAGCGCAAAGATCAGGTAGTCGGGCAGGGCGAGCGCCGCCAGATAGGGATAAAGGAACAGCAGTGCGCATCCGCCACACAAAACAAACATACCTACGTCATACAGCCAAATACAGACCAGCGTGAGGACCAGTCCGATGATCAGCCCGACGGCGGCGGCAGAACCGCTGCTGAGAAAGCGGGCACACAGTGCCTCGCCGGCAAGAAAGCCGACCACGAATCCAGCCACGGCGACCCACACGTTGCGCAACCGGTAGCCCATAAAACAGGTGAGCGCACCGATGGCCAGCGACGAGATAGCGGGGGAGATCAGATCATTCAAAGAAGCAAGTTGAAATTCCATGATCGCAAATTCCTTTTAATAAGTTAGGATAAAAATGGCGGGAAATCCCGCACCAGAATTCTACCACATCGCCGCATGGCGTGCAATCGGTCGCGTACAAATTAAAGCGGCGGGCCGTCAGGACCCGCCGTTCCGGTATTACTGCCGCGCGAACAGCTTGGGCGCAGCTTTGTACAAAAGCAGAATGCCCGCTACCGTCAAAATCGCTTCGGGCAGCATATAGCTCAGATTGTAAGCAAAGCTGTAAACCCAGCACAGCGCATGCTCGCCCAGCCTGGCGCACAGGCTGGCGCCCCAGGAAAAATTGCTCATCCATTCAAACGCATAGTCGTAATCATACCATACGATGTAGCCGGACAAAAAGCTGCACAAAAAACGCAGCGCGCAGACGACAGCCGTACTGACGCCGTAACCTGCATACTTGTTTTTAAACGGTTTCGCAAAGAAAACTGCAAGGCCCAGCACAGTGTAGGCCAGCAGATAATCCAACAGGACACAACCGATCTGCGCCGGGATGGTCTGGCAGTAAGCCAGGTTTTTGATGCCCATACCAAATTGGATGAGCGCATTGACGAAAGCGGTGAAGCAGCCCCACTTGATGCCGTTGCGGTAGCTCATAATAAGAATGGGCACCATCGAAAACAGCGTGATGGAACCGCCGTGGGGCATCTCGATAAAAGGGATGACGCTGAGCACGACGGCCAGCGCAACCATCAGTGCGCCTTCCACCAGGATGCGGGTTTTGGAACGGGTGTTGGACATAAGAAAATCCTCCCTCAATAAAAATTGGAGCATAAAAACAGGAAACAGAAAGCGCCCGCATGGTAGGACCATACAGGCGCGTCAAGGCTGCGATGAAACATCTCTCAACTTCCTACGCCGGCATTGCCCGGATCAGGTAAAAAGGGTGCTCCGCGTACGCGGATCTCAGCCACTTGGCGCCCCTGTTGTTTTTATGTTCCTTTTCAGTATAAGCGCTTTCCCGATTTTGTCAAGTCTGCTCCAGCCGCCAGAGACCGCCGCACAACCCCGGCAGCGACAGTGTGCTCCAGCCGTCGGCGCGGTTGTGCGCGGCGGCAATGTCCGGCCCGGCGGTGCACAACAGTTCCCGCAGCACAAGCCCCGGCCCCGTTTGTACTGTACAGACGGCGGACGTGGGAAGCAGGTTCAGGCAGCACAACAGCGCCTCGCCGCCGCCGGTTCGCCACCAGGCCAGCGTTCCCTGGGGGCTGTTCGCCCAGTGGGCGCTGCCGGGTGAATATTCGCTGCAATGCAGCGCGGGCTCGCTGCGGTACAAAAGGGACAAAACGCGGAAATACTCTGCCAGGCCGCTGTGGGAGGGATATTGCAACAACCCCCAGTCCAGTTCGCGATAGGGATCAAAAGGGCGGAAATGCCCCAGGTCATTGCCCATAAAGTTCAATTTTTTGCCCGGGCGGCAGAACTGCCACAAAAACAACAGGCGCAGTTGGGCAAATTTCTCGTCATAGCTGCCCCACATCCGGTTTAGCAGAGCGCCCACCGCAGGGGAACTTTCGTCGTGACTCAGCGCGTTGATGCACTTTTCACCGGTGGTTTGGCAGCAGCCGGCGGAAACCGTCAGCGCGGGGCGTGTCTCAAACGGGGCAGTGAGCACGCGCAACGCGCGGTGCAGCCAGTCCATATTCCAAATATAGTCAAATCCCAGGCCGCCCCGGCTGGTGGATGCGGTGGCACAGGGGTAACCGCCCGAATCCTCGGCCACCAGCATCACGCCGGGAAACCGTGCGTGCAGCCCGCCGGTCAAAGTCTGAAAAAACTTTGATGCACCGGTATACCTGGCCAAGGCGTGGCCTGTTGCGTCCACCCGCAGGCCGTCGCAATGACAGCGGTGCAGCCAGAAGGACGCTGCGCTGAGCAGAAAACTGCGTACCTCCGGCCGTTCCAGGTCAAAATACAGGCTGCCCCAGGGGCTTTCGGGCGAAAATTCCGGTTCATAAAAAGGTCCGCCGTCAAAATAGGCCAGCGCACCGTCATCCGGAGCAAAGTGAACGGGCACAAAATCCATCAGCACACCGATGCCCACATCGTGCAGGCGGTCCACCAGCGCGGCAAACTGTTCCGGTGTGCCGAACCGTGCGCTGGGGGCAAACCATCCGGTGCCCTGATAGCCCCAGCTCCCGTCAAACGGGTGCTCCGCCAGCGGCAAAAACTCCACATGCGTGTAGCCGTGGGCGGGCAGCCAGCCCACCAGAACGTCGGCCAGCTCCCCGTAACTGTAATACCGCCCGTCCGGATGCCGCCGCCAGCTGCCGGCGTGCAATTCATAGATGGAAAGCGGTGCGTCGGGGCAGGGGGCGCGCAGAGACAGCCATGCCGCATCATGAAAGGCGAACCGCAGTTCGCCCAGCACACAGGCGGTGCCGGGAAGGCTTTCCACGGCGTAGGCATAGGGATCCTGACGCAGCCGCCATACGCCGTCAGCGCACAAAACGTTGTATTTATAGAGCTGCCCCGCCCGTGCCTGCGGTACCCAAACCCGCCATAACCCGTCGGAACAGCGGGTCAGCTCGGCAGCGGAATACAGCCCCCAGTCATTCCAGCTGCCCAGCACCTGCACCCGCCGGGCCTTCGGTGCGCACACACAGAATTGCCAGCCTTCCGGTTCGGCCGGGTGCGCGCCCAGAAATTCGTAGGCGTCGAAACATACGCCGGCGTAAAATTCACGGATTTTTTGTTCCATACCTGCACCTCCTTCCTGCAGTTTATCTTACCACAGCAGGAGAAAAAGGTACAACTTTGTAATTTTAGAACAATGTGTATAAAGATTGGACAAAAAAATAGGCAAAAGGCAAAAAATGCGCATTATTTCCCGAAAACCTTGCAAGCCATGGAAGTATGCTTTATAATGAACAACAGTAATAACAAAAACAATTCCTGCGTATGTCAGGGAATTAACAAGACTGGGTCACTCAAACAGGAAACAGAAGGGAAATGGGGAGCGGTAATGGCAGCATCGGAACGGCGGGAAAAGATCCTGGAGCGGCTGCGCAAGCAACAGAGTCCGGTTAGTGCGTCGGTTCTTGCAAAGATGCTGGGGGTTTCCCGCCAGGTTGTTGTGGGGGACGTGGCGATTTTGCGTGCCGGTGGGTATTGCATTGAAGCGACCACCCGCGGTTACATTCTCCGCGAAATTCCACGGGAATGTACCGGACGGTTCCGGTGTAAGCCCTGTTTGACGGAGGATGACGTTCGTCTGGAACTTTATGCGATCGTAGACAACGGCGGACTGGTGGAATCGGTGGCAATCGAGTTCGGGCTATATGATACCATCTGCGGGCAGCTGAACATTGCCAACCGTTATGAGGTTGATCGATTCCTGGAACGCGCCCGGCAAAGCAATGACGAGCGTCTTTCCCTTCGGGAACACACAGCGGTGGTGCACTGCGCCAGCGCCAACGCGCTGGCCCGTGTGGCCGAGGCACTGCGGCGCTGCGGGTGCCTGGAAGAGGATGAGGAGATGGCATGAGTCAGAACCTGTTGGAACGGGGGAAATATTTTCTGCGCGATCATGCGGCAGGCCTGTGCGTACTTGGCACGGGCTTTGTTTCGTTGCTGGCGTTTTATTTTTTGCGGGACAGCAGGGTGTGTATGGATTGGTGGACGGATCATGTTTCCATGCCCTTCAAGGAAGCTGTCTCGGCGTTGGCAGACCCGCTGCCATTCAGCTTTTGCGAGTTGGCGGCGACGGTGGCGATTCTGTATGTGCTGGTGCGGCTGGTGCGGTGTATCGTCCGTGCCGTGCAGCGGAAAAGCAGCGGATTTGGCACGTTCGCACTGCATCTGACGTCTGCAGTGGTTTGGATTTATGCGCTGGTATGCGCTTTTTGGGGGACGCAATATTATGCCGAAACCTTTGCCGAAAAGGCGGGAATGGTGTGCGGCCCGGTGGCGGTGGAGCAGCTGGAGGCGGTCACCCGGTATTTTGCGCAAAGAACCAATGAGTACGCCGGTTTGGTGCCCCGCAGCGACAGCGGCGTTTTCGATGTGCCGGTGAAGGACATCCTGAATGCCAGCGACGGTATCTACACGGGGGTTGAGCAGGTGTATCCGTTCCTGGAAGGGCCGCAGCGCAACCCCAAACCCGCATTCTATTCCAAACTGATGAGTGCGGCGGGCTT
>JBJEYG010000236.1:0-5726 GCA_051886555.1 Gemmiger sp. | reverse complement strand
ATTTCAGCACAAAGCGGATATGCTCGGCGTCCAGCTTGAGCAGCCGGGATTTGACCACCTCGGCCGGGAAGTCAGAACCGCAGACGCGGGTGGTTTTGCGCCGGGCACAAACGGTCTCGGTCATGAGCTCGACGATCTCGTCCAGCAGGTCGGTGTCCTCCGGGTTCTGTGCGGCCAGCAGCGGGTACTGGATGTTGTTGCGGATCAAGGCGCGGTATTCTTCCATCTGCTCTGCGGGGCTCGGTTCGGTTCGCTTCGGTTCCGGCGGTTCGGCCGCCGATCCACGGAAAGGAATCGAATCGGTATTTGATTGATCCGTATTTTGTTTTTCTATATTTCTTTGTGTTGGTTTTTCCGGCATCGGTTTTCCCGTTGTCGGATTTCCCGACGACGGTTTCTCCGATGACGGTTCCCCCGGCGGCGGCCCCTGCGGGCGCTCGTAGATCGTGTATACGTTGCCTGCAAACTTACCGCCGCTGTCGGTGGTCTGGCGGCGGTGTATGTACCCGGCCCGTTCCAACTCATGGATGGCGGTGCGGATGGCGTCTTTGCTCTCCCGGTTGATGTAGCAAAGCCCCGCCAGCGTATAGTCCCAATCTTCCGGCAGCGAGAGCATCTGGGACAGCAGCCCCTTGGCCTTCAGGCTGAGGCGTTTGTCCCGCAGGTGATAGTTGCTCATGACGGTGTAGTCGCTGGTTCGTTCCACTCGAAATACAGCCATTTCCGTTCATCTCCTTTGCGCCAGCCAAAGGCGAATCGCAGTTCTTTGGCTGTATTTTGTATTTCCGCAACAACGCGGGGTTATTCAGGTACGTCCTCTTGCAGTGCGGTAAAGAAATCCAGTGTTGACTTGGGTACCGCCATTTTCTGTTTTGGGTCTGCGACTGGTGCGGTGACTTGGATTTTGCCAAGTTCCTCTTTCAGCACCTTGCGCAGTTCTTTTTGCACAGCGGCTCGATCATCGGCTTTGAGGATGCAGGCCGCCAGATAGGCGCTGCGCTCACCGGGTGGCTGCTCCTGTAAGAGCTGCCAGGCGCGGCGCTGTGCCGGGTCGCGCAGGTTGGGCCGGAAGACGAATTGCGGGCGATTCACCCTTGCGCGTCATCGCCCCAAAGCGCAGCCACAGCGCGCTCATACCCCTGGGCGTTGACACGGTCGTCCAGCAGCGTCACCGTGCGACACAGGCCGTCACTGGGGCGAATGTGGCGGCTCACGACCGATGCGCCGCCGCCCATCATGACGACGGGGAGCGCGTGGTAATCAAAGCCCGCTTCCAGCACCGCGGAGAGCAGCCGTTCGGTGTAAAGCCGGCCCTGCTCGCGGATCAGGCTGCGCACCGTTTCCTCCAGGCTGCAGGGTCGGCCCACCAGCACCTGCTCGATCTGCGCATCGGTCAGGGACAGCCCGGTGTTCTGCCGTACCCGTTCCCGCACCTCGTCGATGCAGCGGATCATGCCAAATTCGAGGCTGTGGCAGGTACCGATGTTGGGCCGCCCGTTGTCGATGCGCATGAGATCCACCGTCCATCCGCCGATGTCGAGCAGCAGTAGGGAGGGTTCGTCCGCCAGCAGGTCGGGCTGCGTCATGAGCGCGGTGAAGCCCTGGGGGAAAAGCAGCACATCTTCAATCGTGATGCGGTACTTTTTGCCCTCGTAGCCAAACTCGGTCGGTTGACCCGCATTGCGGAGCAGGTATTTGCGGAACGCAGGCTTTTCCCGGCCATAGCTGGTCAGGGGCAGCCCCGCCGCGATGGTCACGCCACACTCCCGCGGCGCGCCGCGGGCCTGCAGCTCCTGCGCGATGGCCGCCAGCGTCAGCAGGTAGTAGTTGTCGTTGGCGGTCTTGTCCCGCTGGATCGGCTGCCGCCCGCTGCCGCAAACAAAAAAACACCCGCTGAACGTAAGCACGTTCTGGCGGGTGTAGGGTTCTTGGCTGCCGCAGTCTGTGATGCCAGCAGGGAAGGAACAGTTTCGGGTTTTGATGGCGTAGTAGCCGTGGTCGATGCCTAAAATCATGTGGGACCCTCACTTTCTTTGTGCAGAATAAAATTAAATCTATCTACAAGGCTGGAAATTTGTTCCCGGCTGGGTAGCTAAGAGAATAAACGAAAAAAGCCCGGCATCCAGCAATGTAATCAATGCCAGATACCGGGCTGCGAATGGCGATGCGCTATTGAAATCTTTATACTTTTGCTGCGTTTATCTGAAAACCGGCAGAACCAACAAAATCCCGCCGGAAAATTTTCCATACTTCTGTAGCGATTTTTTCGCCCAAAACCGAAAAAAAGCCGCCAAACTCCCGGAATGGGGGAGCCTGACGGCCTGTTTTGTGTGGAAATCCCTGCCAAAACCGCCTGACAGCGGTGGTGACAGTAACGGAAAAAGACTGCGTTCAGCAGGCTCCAAAACGTCATATTTTGACGATACAACAATAAAAAAATGGCCGACAGTAAAATCGGCCAATCAATATGGTGCGCGGTACAGGACTCGAACCTGTGACCTCCTGCACGTCAAGCAGATGCTCTACCAGCTGAGCTAACCGCGCATATGTCCTGCGACTTGATTAGTATAACTGATACGGCACAGAAAATCAAGCCTTTTTTGAAAAAAACTTGATCACTTTTTCGTGCAGGATACCAAACAGCGTTGCAGCGGCATATCCGATGCAGCCAAAAGCGCCGCCGGCTGTTGCCGGCGGCGCCGATACGCTCAGGGAAGAATTTTTGTCATTCGACGGTAATGCTCCAGCTCGCGGTCATGCTTTCACCGGGGGCCAGTTCTTCGTGCCTGCCCGGCTCGTTGACACTGTTCTGCCAGCCGTTCCACGGCTCCATACAGACGAAGCTCTCCGCATCCTGCTGCCACAGCACACCGTTGCCGAAGTGTTCGCCGAAGGCGACGGTCACTTTGTGGCCGTTGCCCGCGTCGGTAAACACCATCGGGCTTTGCACGCCGGTCATCAGGCGGATCGTGTCCGCCGCGCCTTCCTTGCGGGTCAGGGTGATGGCAGCGGGAGCGGCGGGCTGCTCGCCCTTGGGGTTTTCGGAGCAGGTGGCTGCCTGAATGTCAAACGACACGTTTTCCAGCTTGCTGGCGGCGAAGTAAGGGTGGAAACCGAAACTGAAAGGCAACGTTTTGTTGCCGGTGTTCTGAACGGTAAAGTCCAGCGTGACGGTGCTGCCGGCCAGCGTGTAGCGCATGGTCAGCAGGAAATCAAAGGGGTAGAGGAACTTGGTCAGACCGTTGGGCGCCAGCGTTACCGCAATAGCATCGTCGGTGGCTTCCTGCACCTGCCAGGGCAGCAGATCGGCAAAGCCATGCACCTCCATGGGGTAATCCGCCCCGCCGAAATGGTGCACACCGCCATCCGGCTTGGCCACGCTGGGCCACAGGATCGGCACGCCGCAGCGCGGACGGTCGGTGGTTTCAAAATTGCCGTCGCGCAGCCAAAGGTACTCTTCGCCGCCCTTGGTCATGGAGGTCAGCATACCGCCCTTCTCAGGGGTAACGATGACGGACACCTCTCCGTCAGTCAGGCACAGCTGGGCATAACGCGCCGCGCCCTTCTCAAATACTTTTTCGCTCAGAACAGACATGGTTTACGCTCCTTTGTTACAGCACAACGCCGTCCTTGAAGATGGAAATTTCACGGAAGCCCTTTTCCTCCGCCTTGGTCTTTTTGCCGGAAGCGACTTCCAGCACCAGCCGGTACAGATCGGCGGCCGTTTCGTCAATGGTCTTTTCCCCATCGGCGATCACACCGGTGTTAAAGTCGATCCAGGTGGACTTCTTGGCAGCCAGCTGACTGTTGGTGGCCACCTTCAGCGTGGGCGCGGGCGCGCCGAACGGCGTGCCGCGGCCGGTGGAGAACAGGATCATGTGTGCGCCGGCAGCGGTCAGAGCAGTGGCGGAAACCAGATCGTTGCCGGGGCCGTACAGCATGTTCAGGCCCTTGGTGACCACCGGGTCGCCGTAGCCGATCACGTCCATGATGGGTGCGCTGCCGCCCTTCTGCACGCAGCCGCAGGACTTGTCCTCCAGCGTGGTGATGCCGCCCTGTTTGTTGCCGGGGCTGGGATTGTCGTACACCACCTCGTTGTGGGAGATGAAATAATTCTTGAAGCCGTTGATCATGTTGACGGCCTTCTCAAACACCTGCCGGTTCTGGCAGCGGTTCATCAGGAAGCCCTCGGCGCCGAACATTTCCGGCACTTCAGTCAAGACGGTGGAACCGCCGCGGGCGCACAGCATGTCGGAAAAGCGGCCGATCGTAGGATTGGCGGTAATGCCGGACAGACCGTCCGAACCGCCGCACTTCATGCCCACCACCAGTTCACTGGCGGGAATCGGCTCACGCTGGAACTGCCCGGCGTAGGCAGCCAGCTCCTTCAGTACTTCACGTCCGGCCACCAGCTCGTCATCCACGTCCTGGCAGGTCAGGAACTTGACGCGGTCGGGGTCGTACTCGCCCAGTTCGGCCAGGAACTGGTCATGGGTCAGGTTCTCGCAGCCCAGGCTGAGCACCAGCACGGCGCCCGCGTTGGGGTGACGCACCAGCGAAGCCAGCAGCTTGCGGGTCTGGGCATGGTCGTGGCCGGTCTGGGAGCACCCGAAGGGATGGGTGAAGGTGTACAGGCCGTCGATGCTGCCGGTAACCAGATCCTGGTTATCGCGCACCAGCGCCTTGGCGCAATCGTTGACGCAACCGACAGTGGGCACGATCCAGATTTCGTTTCGGATGGCGGCGCGGCCGTCCTTGCGGCGGTAGCCCATAAAGGTTTCCGGCTCCACAGGGGTCAGCGGGTGTACGTCGGGGTTGTAAGTATACTCGATCTCACCGGACAGATTGGTTTTCACGTTGTGCGTGTGCATCCAGGTGCCCGGCTCCACCGAAGCGGTGGCGTGGCCGATGGCAAAGCCGTACTTTACAATGTTCTCGCCTTCCGCAATGGGCGCAATCGACATTTTATGACCCTGGGGGATCTCCTCCAGCGCGGTGACGGACGCGCCGTTCACCTCCACGACGGTGCCTTTGGCGATGGGATGCAGCGCGACAACAACATTGTCCTTGGGGTTGATATGAATGGTAAGCGGCATGGGTTGCCTCCTTCTAAAAATGAATTTCCGTTCATCCGAAAGAAAAAAGCGGAAAGTGAAATTCCGGCGCCGCCGGCGCGAGAGGTTATAACGCAGCGGGACACAGCGCGGCCCGTCCCCTGCACCGCCGCGCGGCGATGCCTTCTTTCACTTTCCACTTTTTCACTTTTTACACAGGGTTACAGGCAGCTTGCGTAGGCAGCCTTGGCGCCCTCGGTGCGGATCAGTTCCAGGTTCTTGACGGTAGCGGCTTCGAAGCCCTCGATCTTGGTCAGATCCTGGCCCCACATCTGCTCGTTGGTCATGACGGCGTGCACCAGATCGGCGGCGGAGTCATCCTTGTGAGCGTTGTAGAATTCCAGCACCCAGCGGTCGTCGGAGACAGTATACTCGTTGCCGGCAGGACGCTTGCAGACCAGGCCCTTGTCGGTGAGCGCCTGGATGTCGTTGGAATAGAAGGCGATGTACGCGGCAAAGCTCATGGTGAGACAGGTGGGCAGCTTGCCGTTCTTCTCGATGTATTCCAGGAAGCTGGGCATGTTGCGGGCACGCCACTTGGAAGTGGAGTTCAGGCTGATGCTCATCAGCTCGTGGTTGACGAAGGGGTTGTTGAAGCGGTCCTGCACGGCG
>JBJEYG010000235.1:0-5730 GCA_051886555.1 Gemmiger sp. | reverse complement strand
CAGCAGGCTTTTCTTTTGTGGTCAACACCAGCTGACGGCGGTAAAACCCATCACTCCGGTCAAACAGAGCCTGCAAATCTCCGTTGGAGAAGGCCAGCAGCCGGGCGCACATCCATCCCTGATAGCTCTGCTTGCCCTTGCGCTCCAAATCCATCTTGCCCTGAGCGGTGACGATGGATTTCACATAGTCGGTCTGGTGCAGGGCCTCCATCCGCATATCGTCGTCCACGCACAGGAGGATATGCTCCAGATCAGCACGGGCAAACCCGTTCTCCGATATTTTCCCGATGCTGCCATCCTTCATGTTGGAGCCAAACAAAGTTCCCAGCACAGCGCCGATCTGCGACTTTCCCTCACCGCCGCTGCCTTTAATCACCATCATTCGCTGCCCCTTGTTACTGGGAATCAGGCAGTAGCCGATATATTCCTGCAAGGTGGGGATGTCCTCCGGGTAGAGCAGGACATCCAGAAATTTCAGCCATAGAACGAGTTTCGGAGCGTTGGGGTTGTAGGCCACAGGGAAGCGGTTGCGGACGATTTTCGGCTTTCCTTTCGCAAAAGTTCCGTCCAGAAAAAGCGTGCCGTTGGAAAGATGAATCCGCTCCGGCTCTGGGGGAAAATCCTCCACCAGTGCTGCCAGCTTCATCAGCTCCACAATATTGCTGATTTTGCGGGGAATGTTGCTGATCGCACAGCATTTCAGCTCCTCAAAAATTTCTCCCCGCAGGGGCAGTTCATCAATCACACGACCTTCGGGCGTAAAAAAAGCCCCGTTTGTGAAGATGATCTTGTGTGTCTGCAAGAACTCCTCACAAAACAGGGCTTCGTTGATGTTTTTTTCATTGAACCAGACGGGCATCCCGTCAAGCTGCGCTTTGTGCTTCATGGGCATTGTCCTCCTTTCCCAGCCTGTACAGCCGTTTCTCCAAACCGGTGATCAGGCCATCCTTGTTCAGCATCTCTACGATTTTTACCCGCTGTTCCAGCTCAGCGGTGAGGAAGAATCCATGGCGACAGACCAATATCTGTCCCTCTTTTACCCCTTCGACCAGCTGGACGTGGTGAAGAAGGGCATTGAATCCACATGGAATGTGTCCAGAGACCGGGACCATAATCGCCCTGACCATGACTTTCATGGACGAGCCGATGGCCAAGAATATGAGCTTCCAGCGGGAATATGCAGAACCCTACGACTGGATTGCTCAACAGTTCAAGGACTGGGCCTTTACGCTGACCACCGCCTTTTTCTACTACAATGACTATGATTTCATGGGCGAGGACGAACGGGGGCTGCACCGCAAGGCTATGGCTGCATTTGGCGGGATCGCTCCCAGCTACCACATTGAACTGCTGGATAAGCCCACCATCTATTGGGATTTCCATTCCCTGCTGCTGGGCATCCAGATGATGTTCAGCTTCATGCTGGTAGACGATGACCAGCCCCTGCGCCTGTGCAAGCACTGCCAGAAGGTGTTCCTGGGCAGCCGGTCCAACGCCGCCTTTACAATTATCGGCATCGACCAAGGATACGGCAATATGAAAACCGCAAATACCATCTTTCCCACAGCCATTACCGCCTACGATACCGCACCTATGTTTAAAGGTGATGTGCTGGAATACGGCGGCAGATTCTACCGCGTGGGCGAGGGTCACAAAGGCTTTGTGGCAGATAAGTCAGAGGACGGTGATTTCTACCTGCTGACGCTGGCGGCCATCGCTAAGGAGTTGGAACAATACCGGCTGTTTACCGCCAACCTGTGTTTGGCGGTTGGGCTGCCACTGAGCTGGGTCGGTAGCCAGCGCGAGAGCTTTCGGCAGTATCTGATGCAGAATGAAACTGTAAGTTTCCGCTTCAACGGAAATCCGTTTCAGCTTCGCATTGTAAGCTGCAAGGTGTACCCGCAAGGCTATGCGGCCATTGTCCAGCAGTTGGCAGACTTTGAGGGGGAGCATCTGTTGGCCGACATCGGCAACGGCACAATGAATCTGCTTTACTTGACGGATTCTCAGCCGCAGGAGAACCGCTGTTGGACGGAGAAAATCGGTGTGAACCAGTGCATGATCCGCGCTAAAGAAGCGGTGCTCCGTCGTTTCGGCAGCAAAATCAGTGACAGCACGGTGGAGCAGGTTCTGCGCACCGGCACAGCGAAAATCGATGTCGATTACCTCGCCTGTATTCGCGAGGTCGCAGCCAGCTATGCAGCCGAACTGTTTGCAGCCTTGCGCAGTTACGAGTACGACCCCGCCACCACACACCTGACGATTGTGGGCGGCGGCGGGCAGTTGATCAAGCACTTTGGCAGCTATGACCCGGAACAGGTCACCATTGTGGACGACATCTGCGCTGCTGCCAAGGGGTACGAGTACATGGCCTACCGCCAGATGCTCCGAGGGTAAAACCGTGCCGGAGGTACGGACGACCAATCTGCGGTTCAACCTTGGCAAAGAATCGCAGCGGAAAGCGTGGCAGTATTTGCGGACGATGGACAAATCAGTGTTCAAGTCGTACAGCCAAGCGGTTGCCACGGCAGTGGTGGACTACTTTGACCGCTACTACCAGACGCAGGATGACCCCTATCTGGAAACGCGGGCGCGCGAGGAACAGTTTGTGCAGCAAATCGTGGATGCAGTGCGGGATGCTTTGCGGGAGACGATGCCGGTCTTTCTGGCAGGGTGCATGACCGGGATGGCGCAGAACCCCGCCGCTGTTTCTCCCCAGCTTGTAAAAGAGCCTGTGAAGGACAGCATCAACTGGGATTTTGTGGGTGGCTGATATGCCTGTGCGGACTTTACAGGAATGTCTGGGCGAGTTTGTGGCAGAGCGCCCACTCCAGCCGGATGAATACCCCGATGTTGTCAGTGGGCTTTCCTACTGCAAACGCTGCCACTCTCCGCGCAGAACACGGCAGGTGCTGTTCGGGAAAGAAAGAATCCTCCCGATAGTGTGCAGATGCCGGATGGAAGATGCTGCTTTTGTTCAAAGCGGCGGCACAAATGGCAATAAGCAGCGGCAGAATTTCAGTTTCAAAACGTAGACACCCAAACATGGCTGACTTTCACACCAAAAAGGAGAAAGTATGACCGAAGATGAGAAAAAGTTGATACAGGCACGGCACAGGCTGGAAGCTGTGCAGGCCCGCAACCGCGTACAGGAGCGCAAGGCGCGAACTCGCCGACTTATCCAAGAGGGCGCGATACTGGAAAGCGTATGGCCGGAGGTACGCGACATCCCGATGGCTGACTTGCCCCGCAAGCTGCACGACAAACTGAGCAATGCCCCGTGAGGGGCAGCTCTCCCTCACCGAAGTGCGCACTTACTCACCACCGGCAAGCCGGCGGTGGTATGTGCGCCCTCTGCGGAGGGGAGAGATTGTTGAGGAAGTGATGCCGCATAGCTATCTATCATTTTGAGTCAAAAATCATCAGCCGTGGGGCGGGGCGCTCTGCTATTGCAGCCGCAGCCTACCAGAGCGGCGAAAAGCTGTACAACGATTATGACGGCCTTACCCACGACTACACCAAGAAAGGCGGTGTTCTCTACACCGAGATTCTACTGCCGCCCCAAGCCCCGACAGCGTGGAAAGACCGCCAAACCTTGTGGGCGGCGGTAGAAACTGCCGAGAAAACCAAGGACAGCCGCCTTGCCCGCCAGTTGATTGTTGCCCTGCCGATAGAACTGGAGCGGGATGATTGGCTGCTACTTCTGCGCGGCTTCATCCAGATGGAATGTGTGGACAAGGGTATGTGCGCAGACTTTGCCATCCATGACCCGGATGGGCATAACCCTCATGCGCACATTATGGTGACGATGCGTCCATTGGATGCCCACGGAAAATGGCAGAGCAAAACGCAAAAAGAATACCTGTGCCGCAAAGCCGATGAGGAGCGCGGCTTTACAGCACAGGAGTTTTTGCAGGCAAAAGAGGACGGCTGGGAAAAGCAGTACAAATACAGAAGCGCAGCGGGCGTGTCGGCGTGGCTGACGCCCACACAGGCCGCCCGTGAGCCGGGGTGGGAACGCTGCTCGAAGCAGCCGAAAGCGGCGAAATTCGGGCGACAAAACCCGCTGTGTGCGCGTTGGAACAGCCCGGAGCAACTGCTGGATTGGCGAGAAGCATGGGCAGATGCCGTGAACCGCGCACTGGAAGAAAAGCAGCAATCTGCCCGTGTGACCCACCTGAGCCACGCGGCGCTGGGACTGGACGAGCAGCCCACAGTGCATGAGGGCAGCCAAGCCCGCAGCCTTGAGTTGCAGGGCATCAAGGCAGACCGCTGCGAACTGAACCGCCAAATCCGCGCGGACAACAAGCTGCTGCGGGAACTGAAAGCCCAACTTGCCAAGCTGTCCAAGGTCGTTGAAAACACTGTAGAGCATATTGCGGAAACGCTGGAACGGCTGCGCAGCAGTTTGATAATGCTGCAATACCGCCTGTTGGTGAACCACAAACAGGCGGACACATGGGAACGGCAGGTCAACTATTACCGCCCGATTCTGCAAGATTATCATGCGGTAACACAACAGCTCTCTGACAAGAAATCCGAGCAGGAGCAGCTGCAAACCAACCGCAACGCTGTACCCCTGTTGCAAATCGCCCAGCGCCGCCAGCTTGCCGAGCAAATCGCCGCGCTGACCGAGGAAATCGAAGAACTCCGCAGCCGACAGGTCATGATTCTGCACAACCTCGACTGCAAGAACAACGGCGAAGCCCAGCGCTTCGGCAGTTACTTGGACAAGCTGGAAGAAATGAAGGAGAAGCGGGCAGCGCAGCGTGAAAGCCTTGTGCAGCAGCTTTCTGCCACCACAAAACAGTACCTTGGAATTGAGAATACGATTCAGCCGGAGGATGTTGATGCTGTTCATCAACAGCGTATTGCCTTGCGGCCAATCATCGCCATCGAACGAGAACGGACGCTATACCGCGAAAGCCGTGTTGATGATACGGCAATTTCGCTTGCGGAAAAAATCGTAGATACAGAAATCGAGAATGTTTACAGCACCCCTAAACAGCAGAACATTTCCCAAAGCCATAACGAAAAATTCCGATAAAAGGCCAGCGGCGGCTTTCTTTACGAAAGCCGCCGCTGTTGTCAGAATGAGTATTCTTAGAATTTTCCGCCCGAGCTGCCGCCAAAACCGTCGCTGTCGGTACTCGACCCGCTGGAACTGCTGTCGTCCTTGACGGGGTCGTACGTTTCGGTTTCGGTGGTGTGGGTGTAGGTGTCCTCCACCACGGACAGCGCCAGACCCTCGGCGGGCATATAGGCGTTGGCGTGCGTCTGCTCGTTGGCAGTTTTCATCTGCGCATAGAAGATGCCGCAGACAATGCTCGCCACAGCCAGCGGAATGACAAACACAAACACCCACTTGATCCAACCCTTGGCGGGGTCGTTGCCGCTGTCCAGCGGTGCACCCTTTTCGGCATAGAAATCCAGCGTGTCAGCGCACATTTCTATGTAGGTGTCGGAGGCCTTGTAATACGATCCGTCCGAGAGCATCGGCACGATCTTATCTTCGATCTGCGCGATGCGGTAGTCGGTAAAGGCGGTCACGCCGCCGCCGTAGGTGATGGTAACATAATCGCGGGAATCCAGCGCGATCAGGAACAGGATACCGCTTTTGCCCTCGCCGTAGCCAAGGTCATAGTTGCGGTACCAGTCCTTGGCGAACTCGCGTACGTTCTGCCCGCCGATGTCAGCCACCGTCAGCAGGTAGACATTGACACCGTGTCC